>JBBQRM010000049.1:0-11495 GCA_038214855.1 Rhodobacterales bacterium
CGGCCGAGATCGACGCGACCGACGCCTTCGTCGCGGAGAACTACGCGCTCCTCGAGCAGGCGGGGCTGGTGGAGGCCGGAGTGCCGCGCGAGCTCGGCGGCGGCGGCGCGGAGGTGGCGGAGCTCGCCGAGATGCTGCGCATCCTCGGCCGGGCCTGCGGCTCGACCGCGCTCGCCTTCTCGATGCACACGCATCAGGTAGCGATCCCGGCCTGGCGGTGGCGTCATCAGGGGGCTGCCGCCGTCGAGCCGCTGTTGCGGCGGGTGGCGGCGGAGCGTCTGATCCTTCTGTCGAGCGGCGGGTCGGACTGGATCGGCGGCTCGGGCAGCGCGCGCGAGGTCGAGGGCGGCTACCGCATCACGGCGCGCAAGGTCTTCACCTCCGGCGCGCGGGCAGGCGACCTGCTGATGACCGGTGCCGTGCTCGAGAACGAGGATGGGTCGCGCACGGTCCTGCATTTCGCAGCACCGATGAAGGCGCCCGAGGTGCGCGTGATCGAGACGTGGCGGGCAATGGGCATGCGCGGGACCGGCTCGAACGACGTGGTGATCGACGATCTGTTCGTGCCGCAGGCGGGCATAGCCCTGGCGCGGCCCGCAGGACGGTGGCATCCGCTGTTCCAGATCATCGCCACCATCGCCTTCCCGCTGATCTATGCGGCCTATCTGGGGGTGGCGCAGAGCGCCCGCGACCTGGCGGTCGAGCTTGCGCGGAAGAAGTCGCCGGGCCCGCACCAGCTCGCGCTCGCGGGGCGGATGGACACGGCGCTGCGCGCGGCCGAGCTCGCGCATGCCTCCATGGTCGCAGCCGCGGAGCGGAACGCGCCATCGGCCGAGACGGTCAACGAGGTGATGATCGGGCGGGCGCTGGTGGCCGAGAGCGCCATTGCTACGGTGGGGCTTGCGATGGAGCTCGCCGGCGGGGCAGCGTTCTATCGCGACACCGGCCTCGAGCGGCGGTTCCGCGACATCCAGGGTGCGCGCTTCCATCCGCTTCAGCAGGGCTCGCCGGCCGCCTATGCCGGCGCGATGGCGCTCGGGCAGCCGGTGGATGCCATCTTCTGAGGCGCCGTGACGCGGCCACGGCGGGGGATCAGGTGCGGCCGAGGATCTTCTCGATCTCGTCGATCGGCAGGTTGGTCAGGTCCTTGTCGATCTCCGCCACGATGCGGTCGGAGACGGTCTTGTGGTAATGCGGCCGCATCGCCCCGAGGCTGCTCGGGTCCGCGACGATCACCAGCTTCTCGAAGCGGTTGCGCATCGCCCAGTCGCGCAGGCGGTCGGTGACATCCTTGGCGAAGCGCTCCTTCTCCAGCGCATGCCAATCCGTCTCCGCGACGGCGCTCTTGGCCCCCGGGCCACCCGCGTCCTTCATGCGGCCGGGCCGGTCCGAAGCCTGGTCGCGGGTCGGCGGGTTGTCAGCCTCGTCATGGGAAATGACGCGCAGGTCGAGGATGTCCTCGTCGCCCTGGTTACGGAGCAGGATGAACTTCTCCCCGTCGAGGATCATGACCCAGGTTTCCGTTGCGAGCTTCATCTGCCCTCTCTTCGAATGAGTGTATGACATCCCTCCGGCCACTTCCGGGCGGCCGTTCCGGGTTCCAGCAGCGCCGGACCGGGAGTCGCCCGGCGCAGAGTCACTCCGCCGACCGGCAGAGCCACACCGCGCCTGTCCCGCTCGCCGCTATTCCGCCGTCAGAAGCGGCGGCTTCTTGGAAGCGAGGCGCGGGTGGCCGGCGGGCTCGACGATCAGCTCGAGCCTGTCCTCGCGCACCACCACCTGCACCAGACCGCCCTTCGCGAGCTTGCCGAACAGGAGCTCCTCGGCGAGCGGCTTCTTGATGTTCTCCTGAATCACCCTTCCGAGCGGGCGGGCGCCCATCTTTTCGTCGTAGCCCTTCTCGGCCAGCCATTCGGCCGCCTCGGGCGACAGCTCGATCTGGACGTTGCGGTCCATCAACTGCGCCTCCAGCTGGAGCACGAACTTCTCGACGACCTGGAGGATGACCTCCTTGGGGAGCGCGCCGAAGCTGATCACCGCGTCGAGCCGGTTGCGGAATTCGGGGCTGAAGGTCCGCTCGACCGCGGCGGTGTCTTCGCCCTCGCGCCGCTCGCGGCCGAAGCCGAGCGCGTTCTTCGCCTGCTCGGCGGCGCCGGCGTTCGAGGTCATGATCAGCACGACATTGCGGAAATCGACGGTCCGTCCGTTGTGATCGGTCAACTTTCCGTTGTCCATCACCTGCAACAGGATGTTGTAGACATCCGGATGCGCCTTCTCCATCTCGTCGAGAAGCAGCACGCAGTGCGGATGCTGGTCCACCCCGTCGGTGAGCAGCCCGCCCTGATCGAAGCCGACATAGCCCGGCGGCGCGCCGATCAGGCGGCTGACCGTGTGCTTCTCCATGTATTCCGACATGTCGAAGCGCAGCAGCTCAACCCCGAGTTTGTCGGCGAGCTGCTTGGCAACCTCGGTCTTGCCGACGCCCGTAGGGCCGGTGAAGAGGTAGTTGCCGATCGGCTTCTCCGGCTCGCGCAGCCCGGCGCGCCCGAGCTTGATCGCCGAGGCGAGCGCGTCGATCGCCTTGTCCTGGCCGAAGACCACACGCTTGAGCGAGGCGTCGAGGTCCTTGAGAACCTCGGCGTCGTCCTTGGAGACGTTCTTCGGCGGGATGCGCGCGATCTTGGCGACCACGCCTTCGATCTCCTTGGCGGTGATGGTCTTGCGCCGGCGGCTCTCGGGCAGGAGATGCTGCGCCGCGCCTGCCTCGTCGATCACGTCGATCGCCTTGTCCGGCAGCTTGCGGTCGTGGATGTAGCGCGCCGACAGGTCCACCGCGGAGCGGATGGCGTCGAGCGTGTAACGCACGTCGTGATGGTCCTCGAAATAGGGCTTGAGCCCCTTGAGGATCTTGAACGCATCCTCGACCGAGGGTTCGTTCACGTCGATCTTCTGGAAACGCCGCGCCAGCGCCCGGTCCTTCTCGAAGTGCTGGCGATACTCCTTGTAAGTGGTCGAGCCCATGCAGCGCAGGGTCCCGGACTGGAGCGCCGGCTTGAGCAGGTTCGAGGCGTCCATCGCACCGCCGCTCGTGGCGCCGGCGCCGATCACCGTGTGGATCTCGTCGATGAACAGGATGGCGTTCGGATGCGCCTCAAGTTCCTTCATCACCGCCTTCAGCCGCTCCTCGAAGTCGCCGCGATAGCGGGTGCCGGCGAGCAGCGCGCCCATGTCGAGCGAGAAGATCGTCGTGTCGGCGAGCACCCCCGGCGTCTCGCCATCGACGATTTTGCGCGCCAGACCTTCAGCGATGGCGGTCTTGCCGACGCCGGGATCGCCGACGAGCAGCGGGTTGTTCTTGCGCCGCCGGCAGAGCACCTGGATGCAGCGCTCGACCTCGAGGTCACGGCCGATCAGCGGATCGACGTCGCCGCGCCGCGCCTTGTCATTCAGGTCGACGCAGTATTTCTGCAATGCGGTCTCCTCGGCTTCCTTGCCGCTGCCTGCCTGCGCCTTGGCCTCGGCGGCGGTGTCGGCCCCCTTCACCGGCCGCGGCTCGCCGTAGGATGGGTCCTTGGCGACGCCGTGGCTGATGTAGTTCACCGCATCATAGCGGGTCATGTCCTGTTCCTGGAGAAAATATGCGGCGTGACTCTCGCGTTCCGCGAAAATCGCCACCAGCACGTTCGCCCCCGTCACCTCGGAGCGACCGGAGCTCTGGACATGGATCGCGGCGCGCTGGATCACCCGCTGGAAACCGGTGGTCGGCGCCGCCTCGGAGCCTTCGATGTCGGATATCAGCGCGTCGAGCTCCTCGTCGAGGAAAGCGAGGATCGTCTTGCGCAGCTTGTCGAGATCGACCCCGCAGGCCTTCAGCACCCGCGACGCATCGGGCTCGTCGAGCAGCGCCAGCAGCAGGTGCTCCAGCGTCGCCAGCTCGTGCTTGCGGTGGTTGGCATGCCCCAGGGCATTGTGGATCGCCGCTTCGAGTGAGCTCGAAAATGAGGGCATCGTCCGCGTCCTTCCGATCTGCACCCGCATCGGCGGTCGCCGCACGGGCAGGTCCCATCGTACTACCTGTCACCCGTTAAACTTCGGTTTTATTCGATCCGCTTCAAGGGTGATTATGCGGGGCCCGCGTGGAAAGCGCAAAAATTCCCTGAATGCGTGGATGCTGAGCGTTAAGGTTGTGTGACATTCTCGTTCCTGCACTCCTTTGCAGAGTCAGAAGGCATCCTTGCGGCGGCGGATCTCGGCGAAGACCTCGACGTCGGGCGCGTCTGTCATGTTCAGTTGCGCCTTCAGCTCGGCATCGCCCGCGCGCAGGAACGGGTTCGTCTGCCGCTCCGTCCCGAGCGAGACCGGGACGCAGGGCCGTCCCTCGGCGCGGCGGGCGTCGACCTCCTGGGCCCGCGCCCGCAGCGCCGGGTTCTGCGGATCGATGCTCAGTGCGAAGCGGGCGTTGGCCTGGGTGTACTCGTGGCCCGAAGAGACCTGCGTGTCGTCCGGCAGGGCCATCATCGCACGAAGGCTCGCCCACATCTGCGCAGGCGTGCCCTCGATCAGCCTCCCGCAGCCCAGCGCCATCAGGCTGTCGCCGGTGAAGAGGGCATGGGACTGCGGAAAGTGGAAGGCGATGTGGCCGACGGTGTGGCCGGGGACGTCGAGCACCCGCGCCACCCGCTCGCCCACCGCGATCGTGTCGCCCACGTTCAGCGCCACGTCGAGCCGCGGCAGCCGGTGCCGGTCCGCCGCCGCGCCGGCGACGCGCGGGCGATGCGCATGGCACAGCGCGTCCACTCCGGCAATGTGGTCGTCGTGGTGATGGGTGAGCAGGATCAGGTCGAGCGGCCAGCCCCGCGTCTCGAGCGCTGCGAGGATCGGCGCCGCCTCCGGCGCGTCCACCAGCCCGACGCTGCCGCTGACGCGATCGCGCAGCAGATAGGCGTAGTTGTCCTGCAAGCACGGAACCGTAACGATTTCCAGAGACATTTCCCCTCCAAGACGCGCAAGCCAGCCCCGCACGCCCGCGCGCGGGTCTTTGCGGCAGTCTCGCCTATCGGCTAGTGTCGCGCAATGCATCTCGATGTCCTCGACCTGCGGGCCTTCTACTATCGGACCCGGCTCGGGCGTTCGGCGCAACGGGCGTTGCAGGGGGCGCTGCGGGGGCTCTGGCCGGCGACCCCGGGCATGATGGTGGTGGGTTTCGGCTTTGCCGCGCCGATGCTGCGCCCGTTCCTAAAGGAGGCGCGGCGGACCATCGCGCTGATGCCGGGCCAGCAGGGCGTGATGCCCTGGCCGCCCGGCGGCCCCAATGTCTGCGCGCTGGTCGAGGAGACGCACTGGCCGCTGGAGGCCGGCACCGTCGATCGGCTGATCGTCGCGCACGGCCTCGAGACCTGCGACCAGCCCAAGGCGCTGCTCGCCGAGATCTGGCGGGTACTCACCCCGGGCGGCCGCGTCGTCTTCATCGTGCCGAACCGCTCGGGTCTCTGGGCGCGGCGCGACGTCACACCCTTCGGCTCCGGGCGGCCCTACAGCTTCGGGCAGCTCGAAACGCTGCTGCGCCGGCATCGTTTCGCGCCCGAGCGCCATGCCGCGGCGCTTTACGGGCCGCCCTCGCACCGCAACTTCTGGCTGCAGACGGCGCATCTGTGGGAGCGCCTCGGGCGCAGGTTCGACCCGCATCTGGTGGCGGGCGCACTGCTGGTCGAGGCGACGAAGCAGGTCTATGCCCGTCCGACCAAGGGTTCCAAGGTCACCGTTCCTGGGCCGTTCGATGTGCTCGAGGGCCTTACGGGCCCCAAGCCCGAGCCGGTGGGAGGGCGCAGCCGCAATAGCGGCCGGTGAGCCTGACTCCACCGTCCGACGCCGTCCCCGGCAGCCGCGCGAGGGCGGGGATCGCACGTATTGCCACGCCGCAGCGGCTCTGCTATCACCGCGCCGGTTTCGATGGCCCGCGGACCACCGTTCGCGCCTCAATCACGCACTTTTTGCCTGCGAGGGGCAGGATCGCAACGACGGGAAGGGTGTCCGTGGCCAGTTCTGCATTTCTGACCTCCGGCGCGGCGGGACGCTACGCCACCGCGCTGTTCGAGATCGCGCGGGACGACGGCAAGCTCGACAAGGTCGAGGAGGACGTGACGGCGCTCGAAGCCGCTCTCGCCGACAGCGACGATCTGACTGCAATGATCCATTCCCCCATCCCCTCGCGCGCCGAGCAGGGTGCGGCGATGGCCGCGATCGCAGCCAAGATGGGTCTCGGCCCGGAGGTTTCCAACACCGTCGCACTTATGGCTGCGAACCGCCGGTTGTTCGTGTTGCCTGCCATGCTCGCCGGCGTCCGGGCGCTGACCGCCGAGCATCGCGGCGAGGTGACCGCAGAGGTGACGGCGCCCGCACCGCTCGACGACCGGCAGACGAAGGCCCTCGCCGAGAAGCTGCGTGCCAGCATCGGCAAAGAGGTCAAGCTCGCGGTCGCGGTCGATCGCTCGCTGATCGCCGGGCTGATCGTCAAGGTCGGCTCGCGGATGATCGACACCTCGATCCGCTCCAAACTCTCCCATCTCCAGAACGAATTGAAAGAGGTCGGATAATGACCATCCAGGCTGCCGAGATTTCGGCGATCCTAAAGGAGCAGATCCGGAACTTCGGACAGGAGGCCGAGGTCGCCGAGGTGGGTCGCGTGCTCTCGGTCGGCGACGGGATCGCCCGCGTCCACGGGCTCGACAACGTCCAGGCCGGCGAGATGGTCGAGTTCCCCGGCGGCATCCGCGGCATGACCCTCAATCTCGAGATCGACAACGTCGGCGTGGTGATCTTCGGCTCGGACCGCGAGATCGGCGAGGGCGACGTGGTCAAGCGAACCCGCTCCATCGTCGACGTTCCGGTGGGAAAGGGCCTGCTCGGCCGTGTGGTCGACGCGCTCGGTAACCCGATCGACGGCAAGGGCCCGGTCGCGGCCACCGAGCGCCGCGTGGCCGACGTGAAGGCGCCAGGCATCATCCCGCGCAAGTCGGTACACGAGCCGATGCTGACCGGGCTCAAGGCCATCGATGCGTTGATCCCCGTCGGCCGCGGCCAGCGCGAGCTGATCATCGGCGACCGCCAGACCGGCAAGACCGCGGTGGCGCTCGACGCGGTTTTGAACCAGAAGACGTACAACGACGCCGCCGGCGACGACGAGTCGAAGAAGCTCTACTGCGTCTATGTCGCGATCGGCCAGAAGCGCTCCACCGTCGCCCAGCTCGTGCGCAAGCTCGAGGAGACCGGTGCGATCGACTATTCCATCATTGTGGCCGCGACCGCGTCCGAGCCGGCGCCGATGCAGTATCTCGCGCCCTATTCCGCCTGCGCCATGGCGGAGTACTTCCGCGACAACGGCATGCACGGGCTGATCATCTACGACGACCTCTCGAAGCAGGCCGTCGCGTACCGCCAGATGTCGCTGCTGCTGCGCCGCCCGCCCGGCCGCGAGGCCTATCCGGGCGACGTGTTCTACCTGCATTCGCGGCTCCTGGAGCGCGCGGCGAAGCTCAACGAGGACAATGGCTCGGGCTCGCTAACCGCGCTGCCGATCATCGAGACCCAGGCCGGCGACGTTTCGGCGTATATCCCGACCAACGTCATCTCGATCACCGACGGCCAGATATTCCTCGAGGGCGAGCTCTTCTACCAAGGCATCCGCCCAGCGGTGAACGTCGGCCTTTCGGTTTCGCGCGTCGGCTCCGCGGCGCAGACCAAGGCGATGAAGTCCGTTGCCGGCTCCATCAAGCTCGAGCTCGCGCAATACCGCGAGATGGCCGCCTTCGCGCAGTTCGGCTCCGACCTCGACGCGGCGACCCAACGGTTGCTGAACCGCGGGGCGCGGCTGACCGAGCTTCTCAAGCAGCCGCAGTATTCGCCGCTGACCAACGCCGAGCAGGTGGTGGTGATCTACGCCGGCACCAACGGCTATCTCGACAAGGTGGCGATCCGAGACGTGAGCCGCTTTGAACGCGGATTGCTCGCGCACATGCGCAACTCCGAAGGCAGTCTCCTCGACAAGATCCGCACCGACGACCAGAAGATCGCGGGCGAGATCGAGAAGGAAATGCGCGCCGCCATCGACCGCTTCGCCAAGGGCTTCGCCTGACCCGCACCCCGGCGACCCGAACTAAGGAGCGGAGCCCATGCCAAATCTTAAGGACCTGAAGATCCGCATCGCCAGCGTGAAGTCCACGCAGAAGATCACCAAGGCGATGCAGATGGTGGCCGCGGCCAAGCTACGCCGGGCCCAGGACGCCGCCGAGAGCGCGCGTCCCTACGCCGAGCGTATGGAGGCGGTGCTGGGTAATCTCGCCTCGGGCGTCGCGGCGAGCCCTTCGGCTCCGCGGCTGCTGGCCGGCACAGGCAAGGCCGAGACGCATCTTCTGATCGTCGCTACCGCCGAGCGGGGCCTGTGCGGAGGGTTCAACTCGTCGATCGTCAGAATCGCCCGCTACCGCGCGACGCAGCTGATGGGCGAGGGCAAGACCGTCAAGATCCTCACCATCGGCAAGAAGGGCCGCGAGATGCTGCGCCGTGACTTCGGCCGCGCGCTCGTCGGGCACGTCGATCTTTCGAACGTGAAGCGGGTGGGGTATCCGGAGGCAAACACCGTCGCCCGCGACGTTGTGCACCGCTTCAACGCCGGCGAATTCGACGTCTGCACACTCTATTTCGCCCGGTTCGGGTCGGTGGTCGCGCAGGTGCCGACCGAGCGCCAGCTCATCCCCGCCCGCTTCGAGGAGACCGAGGGCGGCGGCACGCAGTACGACTATGAGCCGGGCGAGGCCGAGATCCTCGCCGACCTGCTGCCACGAGGGATCGCCTCGCTGATCTTCACCGCGCTGCTCGAGAACGGTGCATCGGAACAGGGCGCGCGCATGTCGGCGATGGACAACGCCACCCGCAACGCAGGCGAGATGATCGACAAGCTCACGATCGTCTACAACCGCTCGCGCCAGCAGGCGATCACCAACGAGCTCATCGAGATCATCTCGGGCGCCGAGGCGCTCTGACAGGACGGAGACCATCGCGAATGGCAGACCAGGCAGCAGCTGTCGGCAAGATCACCCAGGTCATCGGCGCCGTCGTCGACGTGCAGTTCGAGGATCACCTGCCGGAGATCCTCAACGCGCTCGAGACCGACAACAACGGCGCGAGGCTGGTGCTTGAGGTGGCCCAGCACCTCGGCGAATCGACGGTGCGTACGATCGCGATGGACTCTACCGCAGGCCTCGTTCGTGGCGAGAAGGTGACCGATACCGGCAAGCCGATCCAGGTCCCGGTCGGCGACGCCACGCTGGGGCGCATCCTCAATGTCGTCGGCGATCCCGTGGACGAGAAGGGCCCGATCGAGGCCACGGAATACCGCTCGATCCATCGCGATGCGCCGGAGTTCTCCGAGCAATCCACCGAATCCGAAATCCTGCTCACCGGCATCAAGGTGATCGACCTGCTCGCCCCCTACGCCAAGGGCGGCAAGATCGGCCTCTTCGGCGGCGCGGGCGTCGGCAAGACGGTGCTGATCCAGGAGCTGATCAACAACATCGCCAAGGTTCACTCGGGCTTCTCGGTCTTCGCCGGCGTCGGCGAGCGCACCCGCGAGGGCAACGACCTCTACCACGAGTTCATCGAGTCCGGCGTCATCAACATCGAGGATCTGTCGAAGTCCAAGGTGGCCCTCGTCTACGGCCAGATGAACGAGCCGCCGGGCGCGCGCGCCCGCGTCGCCCTCTCGGGCCTCACCATCGCCGAGCAGTTCCGCGACCAGTCCGGCACCGACGTGCTGTTCTTCGTGGACAACATCTTCCGCTTCACCCAGGCGGGCTCCGAGGTCTCCGCACTTCTCGGCCGCATTCCCTCGGCCGTGGGCTATCAGCCGACGCTGGCCACCGACATGGGCACCATGCAGGAGCGGATCACCTCGACCAAGAACGGCTCGATCACCTCGGTTCAGGCGATCTACGTGCCCGCCGATGACCTTACCGACCCCGCGCCCGCCACATCGTTCGCCCACCTCGACGCGACCACCACGCTCAGCCGCGCGATTTCCGAACTCGGGATCTATCCTGCCGTGGACCCGCTCGACTCGACCTCGCGCCTGATGGACCCCAAGATCGTCGGACAAGAGCACTACGACGTCGCCGCGTCGGTGCAGCAGACCCTGCAGCGGTACAAATCGCTGCAGGACATCATCGCCATCCTCGGGATGGACGAGTTGTCCGAAGAGGACAAGCTGACGGTGACCCGCGCCCGCAAGCTCCAGCGTTTCCTGTCGCAGCCTTTCGACGTTGCGAAGGTGTTCACCGGGTCGGACGGCGTTCAGGTGCCGCTCGAAGAAACCATCGCCTCGTTCAAGGCCGTGGTCGCGGGCGAGTACGATCACCTGCCTGAAGCGGCCTTCTACATGGTTGGCGGCATCTCGGATGTCGTCGCCAAAGCCGAACGTATGGCGGCCGCCGCCGCCTGATACCGCTGTCGACGAACGGCCCTGCCTCCGGCAAACTCCGGTGCGGCAGGGCCAGAAGCTAAGGAAAGCCCATGGCAGAGACCCTTCAATTCGATCTGGTGTCGCCCGAACGGCGGCTTGCCTCGGTCAAGGCGACCGAAGTGCAGATACCCGGTGCCGACGGCGACATGACGGCGATGGCGGGCCATTCCCCGACCATCGCCACCCTGCGGCCCGGCCTGCTGCGCGTCATCGCTGACGGCCGGACCGAGGAATTCATCGTCTCGGGCGGCTTTGCCGAGATCTCGTCGGCTGGCGTGACCGTGCTCGCCGAGCAGGCCCTGCCGCGCGGCGAACTCACCCAGGCCGTCTACGACACCATGCTGACCGAATTCCGCAATGCCCACGCCAAGGCCAGCAAGAGCGTCGAGAACGAGCCCGGTCCTGTTGACGACGCGGCCCGCCTGCTTGCGGACATGGTCGCCGTCGGCACGCACATCGGCCTTGACCCCAAGGTTGCAAGCTTCGGCTGAGCCGCCGGGCAGTCGCCATCTTCGTCAATGAGAAGGCCCCGCTGTTCACGCGGGGCCTTTGCCGTTTCGGGGCTGCATGGAAACTGCGGGATGATGGTGGAATTTCACCTTCGGTTGTGGTCCGGTGTGTGGACCGGACGGCAAGGGGATGAGAATGAAGACTTTCGGCCATCACCGCGTCGGCGTCGATCAGGGGGACGTCGTACTGTTCTCGGATTTCGCCGATGACGGCGTGATGTGGACCGGCGAGGGCCAGCGCGAAATGCTGCGTCATGTCAGGTTCTCGGACAGCTTCGTCTCTTCCCCGCTGATCACGGTGCGACTGACGATGTTCGACCTGTCCAATTCCGCGAATGCCCGCGTCGATGTGCAGGCCGAGGACGTGACGGCGGACGGGTTCACGATCGTGTTCCGCACGTGGGGTGACACGCGTGTCGCCCGGGTGCGGGTCGGCTGGCAGGCCATCGGTTCGGTGCGCGACGATGAGGATT
>JBBQRM010000050.1:0-11419 GCA_038214855.1 Rhodobacterales bacterium
AAGCGACTTCCTCTTTACAGCCCGGCCGGTGCCGGCGACGCTCTGGAGGATGTGCAACCTCTACTCGATGACGCGACCGCAGGACGCGGTGCGGCGCTTCTTCAGCGGCAATCCGCCAGCCGACCGGTCCGGGAACATGCCATCGCTGCCGGGCATCTTCCCGGCCTATGCGGCCCCGATCGTGCGCAACGGCGAGGAGGGCCGGGAGCTGGCGATGGCGCGCTGGGGCATGCCGTCGCCGCAGTTCGCGCTGAAGGGGCGCAGGGTCGATCCCGGCGTGACCAACATCCGCAACACCGCCTCGCCGCATTGGCGGCGCTGGCTCGGGCAGGCGAACCGGTGCGTCGTGCCGTTCACATCCTTCTCCGAGAACGAGCTGCAGCCGGACGGCAGCCGGCCGCCCGTCTGGTTCGCCTTCGACGAAACGCGGCCGCTCGCGTTCTTCGCCGGCATCTGGACGACCTGGACGTCGGTGCGGAAGCTGAAGGAGGGCGAGGTGTTCTCCAGTCGCTATGCCGGCCGGTGTCGAAGCGCTGGAGCCCGCTGTCGTAAGCCGCCTCCGTGCCAGGCGCCACGCGAAGGCGGGCCTGAAGGTCCACGCGCGCGGGCACGCTGATGCCGGTATAGGAAGTCCGGTAGCCGTTACCCTGGCGCCTCGCCACCGCCGTCTCGTAGCAGAAGGCCGTCACCTCTCGCTGGTTGCCGTCATGGGCAACCTTATGGTGGAGCTGCGAGCCCTGCGGGCACTCCCAGGCGGCCGGTGAGTGAGCTCCGATCCTTCGCAGATCGACATCCACTTCGTCGAGCTCGCCGCCAAGGCATGGGTCCGCATCGCCCCCCTTCTGCCAGCAATCGCGGAACGTCGCGGGCGCCAAACGTGCGAACCACTCGGGCAGCGAAGCCGGTTTGATTTGCATCAATGCGCCGCGTGGCGCACCGTGCTGTGGGCACCCTCGAACGGAATCCGTCTTCCGCGCGGGTTCGAGTGAGATGGACACGGCATGGACGATTCCCAAACGGCCTCCCACGCGGACCAGACCCGCGCTCTCGGGCTCAGCACGGTGGCCTTCACGGCCTGCTTCGCGATCTGGACGATCTTCTCGATCATTGGGGTCGAGATCAAGGCGGAGCTGGGGCTGAGCGACACTCAGTTCGGCCTGCTGGTCGCCACGCCGATCCTAACGGGCTCGCTCACGCGGATCTTCCTCGGTGTCTGGACGGAGCGCTGGGGCGGGCGGATCGTCTTCCCAGCGCAGATGCTGCTGACCGCGCTCGCCACCTGGGCGCTGACCTTCGCGGACAGCTACGCGATGTATCTCCTCGCCGCGCTCGGCATCGGCCTCGCCGGGGGCTCGTTCATCATCGGCGTCGCCTACGTCTCGCGCTGGTACAACGCGGGCCACCAGGGCACGGCGCTCGGCATCTTCGGGGCGGGCAACGTCGGCGCGGCCGTCACCAAGTTCGCGGCGCCCTTCGTGATGGTGGCCTATGGCTGGGAGGGCGTGGCGCATGTTTGGGCGGCCGGCCTCGCAGTGATGGCGGTCGTCTTCTTCGTCTTCGCCAAGGACGACCCGCAGCTCGTCGCGCGGCGCCGGTCGGGCGCCAGTGCGCCTGCCTTCGCCGACCAGTTCGCGCCGCTCCGCCGGCTCCAAGTCTGGCGCTTCTCGCTCTACTACTTCTTCGTCTTCGGCGCTTTCGTAGCGCTGGCGCTGTGGCTGCCGCACTACCTGATCGACGTCTACGGGGTGGACGTGCGCACGGCCGGAATGGCCGCGGCGAGCTTCTCGCTCTCGGCCTCGCTCTTTCGCGCCTATGGCGGGCACCTTTCTGACCGCTTCGGCGCGCGCGCCGTCATGTATTGGAGCTTCGGCTTCTCGCTCGTCTTCCTCTTCATGCTGTCCTACCCGCCGACGGATTACGTCATCCAAGGCAAGAGCGGCCCGATCGCCTTCTCGACCCAGATGGGGTTCTGGCCTTTCGTCGCCGCGCTCTTCGGCCTGGGCTTCTTCATGAGTCTCGGCAAGGCCGCAGTCTTCAGGCACATCCCCGTCTACTATCCGAACCACGTCGGGTCGGTCGGCGGGCTCGTCGGCATGATCGGTGGCCTGGGAGGCTTCGTGCTGCCCATCGTCTTCGGCGCGCTCCTCGACCTCACGGGCATCTACACGAGCTGTTTCGTGCTGCTCTTCGCCCTCGTCGCCGTGTCGCTAGCCTGGATGCACCTCTCGGTGCGCGCCATGGAGCGCGGCGCGCAGGGACGCGCGCTCGACACCCTGCCCCAGCTGCCCGAGATGCAGGAGATCCACCGGCCCGGCCAGACCGCATTGGCGGGCACGATCGAGGACTGGCGACCCGAGGATCCGGTCCTCTGGCGCGAGCGCGGACGCCGCATCGCCCGGCGCAACCTCTGGATCTCGATCCCGGCGCTCCTGCTTGCGTTCTCGGTCTGGATGGTGTGGTCGGTGGTGGTGGCGCGGCTGCCGGCGATCGGCTTCGAGTTCGCCCCTTCGCAGCTCTTCTGGCTCGCGGCGCTGCCGGGGCTCTCGGGCGCGACCTTGCGGATCTTCTACAGCTTCATGGTGCCGATCTTCGGCGGCCGGCTCTGGACCACGCTGACCACCGCCTCGCTGCTGCTGCCGGCGCTGGGCATCGGCTACGCGGTGCGCGACCCGAGCACGCCCTACCTCATCTTCCTGGTGCTGGCGCTCTTGTGCGGCTTCGGTGGCGGCAACTTCGCCTCCTCGATGGCCAACATCGCCTTCTTCTTCCCCAAGGCCGAGAAGGGCAACGCGCTGGCGCTCAACGCTGGGCTGGGCAACCTCGGCGTCTCGGTGATGCAGTTCCTGGTGCCGCTCGTCATCACTGCGGGCGTCTTCGGGATGCTGGGCGGCGAGCCGCAGCTCACCGCCGAGGGCGACCAGCTCTGGATGCAGAACGCGGGCTTCGTCTGGGTGCCCTTCATCCTCGCTGCGACGGCGGCAGCCTGGCTGGGCATGAACGACATCGCCGACGCCAAGGCCAGCTTCCGCGAGCAGGCGGTGATCTTCGAGCGCAAGCACAACTGGCTGATGTGCGTGCTCTACACCGGCACCTTCGGCAGCTTCATCGGCTACTCGGCGGGCTTTCCGCTGCTGACGCGGCTTCAGTTCCCGGAGGTGAACGCGCTCCAGTTCGTCTTCCTCGGCCCACTCGTGGGTGCGCTCAGCCGCGCCGGCACGGGATGGGTCTCGGACAAGTTCGGCGGTGCGCGGGTGACGTTCTGGACCTTCATTGGCATGATCGTGGCGACGGTCGGCGTGATCTTCTTCCTCGGCGAGGGCATGGGCGCGGGCGCGTTCTGGGGCTTCTTCGCCTGCTTCATCGCGCTCTTCTTCCTCACCGGCGTCGGCAACGCCTCCACCTTCCAGATGATCCCCATCATCATGGGCCGCGAGGTGCTCCGCCTGATGCCCGAGCTCGATCGCGAGGAGCGCCGCCGGCAGGCCGAGCGCGAGGGCGCCGCGATCATCGCCTTCACCAGCGCCATCGCCGCCTACGGCGCCTTCTTCATCCCCAAGGTCTTCGGCACCTCGATCGCCGCAACGGGCAGCGCGGTGGCCGCGCTCTGGGGGTTCGGCGGGTTCTACGTGATCTGCCTGGTCATCACATGGTTCTTCTACACGCGCTCCGGCGGCCTTCTGCACGATGTCAAGAGGGCTGACGGCGCCTCCATGACTGCACAGCCGGCCTGACGAGAGTGCCGTCGGAGGCCGAGCCATGCTGAGCGACCTCTTCGAGCGCAACGCGGCCTGGTCCGCCGCCAGAACCGCCGCCGAGCCGGGCTACTTCGCGCGGCTGGCCACGCGCCAGGCGCCCGAGTTCTTCTGGATCGGCTGCTCTGACAGCCGCGTGCCGGCCAATGTGGTTGCGGGTCTCGATCCAGGCGAGGTCTTCGTCCACCGCAATGTCGCCAACGTGGTTCATTCGACCGACATGAACCTCCTGAGCGCGCTGGAGTTCGCGGTCGATACTCTCGCCATCCGCGAGATCATCGTCTGCGGCCATTACGGCTGCGGCGGCGTGCGCGCCGCCTGCGAGGATTTGCCGCATGGGTTGGCCGACCACTGGCTGGAGCCGATCCGCCGGCTCGATCGCGCTCACGCGCTGGAGCTGGATCGCCTGAACGACGTCGATGCCCGGCGCGAGCGGCTGGCCGAACTCAACGTGATCGAGGGGGTCGTACGCGTCGCAGAAACGCCGATCCTGCGCCGTGCTTGGGCGCGCGAGGTGCCGGTGCGGGTGCATGGTCTCGTCTACGGCATCCATGATGGGCGCCTGCGCGACCTCGGCTGCTCCAGGAGTGGCTGCTGAACGAGCACGTGCCGGCCGCGCTGCGATTGACTGAGATCAAAGTCGCAACGCACAAATGGGCGCATGAGGCTGAAAAGATCGATTCGCCGCTGCGTGCCGTCCGATGTAGGGTTGCCCGGGCAATCCGCCGACAGGGGGCCTCCGGTATGAGCCACTTCCTCGACCGACTGACCTACTTCCGCCGGGATCGCGACACCTTCTCGGGCGGGCACGGCATCACCACCGGAGAGAGCCGCGCCTGGGAGGACGCCTATCGGAAACGCTGGGCGGCCGACAAGATCGTGCGCTCGACCCACGGGGTGAACTGCACCGGCTCCTGCTCGTGGAAGATCTACGTCAAGGGCGGGATCGTCACCTGGGAGACCCAGCAGACCGACTATCCGCGCACCCGGCCTGACCTGCCCAACCACGAGCCGCGCGGCTGCCCGCGAGGCGCGAGCTACTCGTGGTATCTCTACTCGGGCACGCGGATCAAATATCCGCTCGTCCGCGCGCGCCTCCTGCGCCACTGGCGCGCCGCGCGCGAGACGTTGGCGCCCGTGGCCGCCTGGCGCTCGATCGCCGAGGACAAGGCCAAGCGCGACGACTGGGTGACGCGCCGCGGCCGGGGCGGCTTCGTGCGTGCCGGCTGGGACGAGGTCAACGAGATGATTGCGGCCGCCAACGCCTACACCATCCGAGAGTACGGACCCGACCGCGTCGCCGGCTTCTCGCCGATCCCGGCGATGTCGATGATCTCCTATGCCGCGGGCTCGCGCTACCTCTCGCTCCTCGGCAGCACGCTCTTGAGCTTCTACGACTGGTACTGCGACCTGCCCCCCTCCAGCCCGCAGACCTGGGGCGAGCAGACCGACGTGCCCGAGAGTGCCGACTGGTACAACGCGGGCTTCCTGCTGGTCTGGGGCTCGAACGTGCCGATGACGCGTGCGCCCGACGCGCATTTCTACGCCGAGGCGCGCTACCGTGGCGCCAAAAGCGTGGTCATCGCTCCCGACTACAATGAGGCGGCCAAGTTCTCGGACATGTGGCTGCACCCCAAACAGGGCACCGACGCCGCGCTGGCGATGGCGTTGGGGCACGTGGTGCTGCGCGAGTTCCATCTCGACCGGCAGTCGGAATACTTCGCCGACTACGGCCGTCGCTACTCGGACTTCCCGCTGCTCGTCACACTGGTCGAGCGGGACGGGAGGCTGGTGCCCGACCGGCTGCTGCGCGCGGCCGACCTCGACGGTGCGCTCGGCGAGACCAACAACCCCGACTGGAAGGCCGTGGCCGTCGACGAGATCAGCGGCGGGCTGGTCGCGCCCCTGGGCTCCTCGGGCTTCCGCTGGGGCGAGCAGGGCAAGTGGAACCTCGAGGAGAAGGACGGACGCGGCCGCGAGGTGCGCCTGCGCACCACGCTGGCCGAGGATTACGATGCCACCCTGCCCGTGGCCTTCCCCTATTTCGGCGCAGTCGCACCGCACGACTTCGTCGCCACCGCGCACGACGAGGTCCAGCTGCGCCTTGTCCCGGTCAAGGAGGTGACCGGTGCGGACGGGGCGCGCATCCGCGTCGCCACGGTGTTTGACCTCTTCTGCGCCAATTACGGACTCGACCGGGGCTTCGGCGGCGAGAACGTAGCGAAGGGCTACGACGAAGACGCGCCCTTCACGCCCGCCTGGGCCGAGAAGGTGACGGGCGTGCCGCGCCAGGCGATCATCCAGGTCGCGCGCGAGTTCGCGCAGACCGCCGAGACGACCGAGGGCCGCTCGATGGTGATCTTGGGCGCGGGTCTCAACCACTGGTACCACATGGACATGAGCTACCGCGGCATCATCGCGCTCCTGGTGATGTGCGGCTGCATCGGCAAGTCCGGCGGCGGCTGGTCGCACTACGTGGGTCAGGAGAAGCTGCGCCCGCAGACCGGCTGGCTGCCGCTGGCCTTCGCGCTCGACTGGTCGCGCCCGCCGCGCCAGATGAACGGGACGAGCTTCTTCTACGCCCACACCGACCAGTGGCGCTACGACACCCTCAAGCCCGCCGAGATCCTCTCGCCGCTGGCGCCCGAGGGGGACTGGTCGGGGTCGATGATTGACTACAACGTGCGCGCCGAGCGGATGGGCTGGCTGCCCTCCTCGCCGCAGCTCCACATCAATTCGCTGGACTTCGGCGCCGAGCTCGCGGCCTCGGGCGAGAACCCGGGCGAGGCGGTGGCCGCGCGGCTCAAGTCGGGCGGCCTCGCAATGGCGAACGCCGATCCGGACGATCCGCGCAACTGGCCGCGCAACATGTTCTTCTGGCGCTCCAACGTGCTCGGCGCCTCCGGCAAAGGCCACGAGTACTTCCTCAAGCACCTCGTCGGCTCGCTCCACGGCGTCGTCGGCACCGATGAGGAGGTCTCGCAGGACCGCCCGCAGGAGGTGGCCTGGCACCCGGAGGCGCCGGTCGGCAAGCTCGACCTGATGGTGAACATCGACTTCCGCATGTCCACCACGAGCATCTACTCCGACATCGTGCTACCGACCGCGACCTGGTACGAGAAGCACGACCTCAACACCTCCGACATGCACCCCTTCATCCACCCGCTAACGGCGGCGGTGGACCCGGCCTGGGAGGCGCGCAGCGACTGGGCGATCTTCCGCGGCATTGCCGAGGCCTTCTCGGACATCGCGCCCGAAGTCCTCGGCGTCGAGCACGACGTGGTGCTGACCCCGATCCAGCACGACACGCCGGGCGAGCTCGCGCAGGCCTACGCGCCGAAGGACTGGGGCCGCGGCGAGTGCGAGCCGATCCCCGGCCGCACCATGCCGAACGTCGCCCTGATCGAGCGCGACTACTCCCAGGTCTTCGCGCGCTTCACCTCGCTTGGGCCGGCGCTGGAGAAGCTCGGCAACGGCGGCAAGGGGATCGGCTGGAACACCGAGCACGAGGTCGAGCTGCTGGGCAGGCTCAACGGCGCGGTGCTCGACGGGCCCTCAAAGGGCCGCCCGAAGATCGACACCGACATCGACGCCTGCGAGACAATCCTGATGCTCGCGCCCGAGACCAACGGCGAGGTCGCCGTCAAGGCCTGGGAGTCGCTCGGCAAGATCACAGGGCGCGAGCACGGGCACCTCGCCGAGGGCAAGGAGGAGGAGAAGATCCGCTTCCGCGACGTGGTGAGCCAGCCGCGCAAGATCATCTCCTCGCCGATCTGGTCGGGGCTGGAGAGCGAGAGCGTGTGCTATAGCGCCGGTTATACCAACGTGCACGAGCTGATCCCCTGGCGCACGCTCACAAGGCGGCAGTCGCTCTACCAGGACCATCACTGGATGCGCGCCTTCGGCGAGGGCTTCGTCACCTGGCGCCCGCCGATCGACACGCGCTCGGTGGCGCAGGCGCTCGGCAAGCTCCCGAACGGCAACCCCGAGATTCTGCTCAACTTCCTGACGCCGCATCAGAAGTGGGGCATCCACTCCACCTACACCGAGAACCTCATCATGCTGAGTCTCAACCGCGGCGGGCCCGCAGTCTGGATCAGCGAGGACGATGCGAAGTTCGCCGGGATCATCGATAACGACTGGGTTGAGGTCTTCAACGTCAACGGCGCGCTGACCGCGCGGGCGATCGTCTCCCAGCGGATCATGCCGGGCTCGATGATCATGTACCACGCGCAGGAGAAGCTGGTAAACACGGTGGGCTCCGAGATCACCGGCCAGCGCGGCGGCATCCACAACTCGGTCACGCGCATCAACATGAAGCCCACGCACATGATCGGCGGCTACGCCCACCTCGCCTACGGCTTCAACTATTACGGCACCGTGGGCGCCAACCGCGACGAGTTCGTGATCCTGCGCAAGATGAGCGCGGTCAACTGGTTCGACAAGGCGGCCGACGATGCCGCGGATACGGGCACCGGCACGACGCCACTGCCGCGCAGGGAGGCCGCCGAATGAAGATCCGCGCGCAGATCGCCATGGTGCTCAACCTCGACAAGTGCATCGGGTGCCACACCTGCTCGATCACCTGCAAGAACGTCTGGACCAATCGCGAGGGCGTCGAATACGCCTGGTTCAACAACGTCGAGACGAAGCCCGGGATCGGATACCCGAAGGACTGGGAGAACCAGGACCGCTGGCAGGGCGGCTGGATCCGCAAAAAGAACGGCAAGATCATCCCGCGCCAGGGCGCCAAGTGGCGGATCCTCTCCAAGATCTTCGCCAACCCGCATTTGCCCGAGATCGACGACTTCTACGAGCCCTACACCTTCGAGTACGAGTGGCTCCAGAAGGCGCCCGAGCTCCAGGCCCAGCCCGCCGCCAAGCCGCGCTCGCTGCTGACGGGCGAGGTGATGGAGAAGATTGAGTGGTCGGGCAACTGGGAGGACATGCTCGGCGGCGAGTTCTCCAGCCGCGGGCGGGACTACAACTTCGCCGGCATCGAGAAGGAGATCTACGGCCAGTTCGAGAAGACCTTCATGATGTACCTGCCGAGGCTCTGCGAGCACTGCCTCAACCCGGCCTGTCTCGCGTCGTGCCCCTCGGGCGCGATCTACAAGCGGGCCGAGGACGGGATCGTGCTGATCGACCAGGAGAAGTGCCGCGGCTGGCGAATGTGCGTCTCGGGCTGCCCCTACAAGAAGATCTATTACAACTGGTCCACGGGAAAGTCGGAGAAGTGCATCTTCTGCTACCCCCGCATCGAGACTGGCCAGCCCACCGTTTGCTCGGAGACCTGCGTCGGCCGCATCCGCTACCTTGGCGTGGTGCTCTACGATGCCGACCGGATCGAGGCGGCGGCTTCGGTGGAGGATCCCAAGGACCTCTACGAGGCCCATCTCGGGCTCTTTCTCGACCCCAAGGATCCGGCGGTGATCGAGCAGGCGCGCCTCGACGGCATCCCCGAGCAGTGGCTTGAGGCGGCGCAGCGCTCGCCGGTCTACAAGATGGCCGTGGAGTGGAAGATCGCCTTCCCGCTCCATCCCGAGTACCGCACGCTGCCGATGGTCTGGTACGTGCCGCCCCTCTCGCCGATCCAGTCGGCGCACGAGGCCGGCAAGCTCTCGGCGAAGGACGGGATGCCCGACGTGGCGAGCCTGCGGATCCCGATGCGCTACCTCGCCAATCTGCTGACGGCGGGCGACGAGGCGCCGATCGTGCGGGCGCTGGAGCGAATGCTGGCGATGCGCTCCTACATGCGCGCGCGCAGCGTCGAGGGTCGCATCGATCGCACGATCCCGGAGCGCGTGGGCCTGACGGCCGAGATCGTGGACGAGATGTACAAGGTAATGGCCCTTGCCGCCTACGAGGATCGCTACGTCATCCCGACCGCGCACCGCGAGCTGGAGGAGGACGCCTATGCCCTTCGCGGCTCGACCGGCTTCGGTTTCAAGGAGGGCACCAACGGCGCGACCAAGGCCAACCTATTCGGCGGCTCCAAACGCACGCCGAAGAAGGGCTACATGGACGCGCCCACATGAGCCGGGACATGAGGCTGACGCTCCGGTCGCTGGCCGTGCTTCTGGGCTACCCCTCCAAGGAGCTGAAGGCGCATGCCGACGACATCCGCGAGGCGCTGGCGCGGGAGGGGGCACTGCCACGGCCCGCGCGCCGGCGGTTGGAGCCGCTGCTGACGCGGCTGGAGGCGGAGGATCTGCTCGATCTCCAGGCCGAGTACAGCGAGCTCTTCGACCGCGCCCGCTCGCTCTCGCTGCATCTCTTCGAGCACGTGCACGGCGAGAGCCGCGAGCGCGGGCAGGCGATGATCGACCTCGGCCAGCAGTACATCGACGCGGGCTGCCTGCTCGACAGCAAGGAGCTGCCCGACTTCATCCCCGTCTTCCTGGAGTTCGCGTCCTGCCTGCCGCCGGCGGAGGCGCGCGAGACGCTGGCGCAGCCGTTGCACGTGCTCGCCGCGCTGGCCGAGCGGCTGGAGGCGCGAGGATCGGACTACGCGCCAGTCTTCGGCGCGCTGGTCACGCTTGCCGGCGCCCGACCGGACGCCGAGGCGCTGGCCGAGCTCGACAGCAAAGCCCCCTCCGACGAGGAGGTCGACATCGATGAGGAGTGGGAGGAGAAGGCGGTGACCTTCACCAAGGTGGACATGGGCGGCCCCACCGGGGTCGTCGCGCGCATCCGAGCGGCCGGCAAGGCGGCCGTGGCGGCCAAACGAGCCGGAGGCGGATCATGAACGCGTTCCTCAACCAGCTTGCGTTCGGCTGGTACCCCTATCTCGCGGTCACCGTGCTGGTGCTGGGTAGCATTCTGCGCTTCGACAAGGACCAG
The DNA here is from genome assembly GCA_038214855.1 of Rhodobacterales bacterium. Classification (GTDB taxonomy): domain Bacteria; phylum Pseudomonadota; class Alphaproteobacteria; order Rhodobacterales; family Rhodobacteraceae; genus Amaricoccus. The sequence goes on from JBBQRM010000050.1 coordinate 10,596, forward strand.
TACTCCTGGCGCTCGCAGTCGAGCCAGTTCCTGCGCCGGCGGCAGATGGCGATCGGCTCGAACCTCTTCCATATGGGCGTGCTGGTGCTCTTCGTGGGCCACCTGGTGGGGCTGCTCACGCCCATCAACGTGGTCGATGCGGTGGGCATCGGGCACGGCTTCAAGCAGCTCGCGGCGCTCGTCGTGGGCGGCATCGCCGGCGTCGCGGCGCTGGTGGGCGCGACGCTGCTGCTGCACCGCCGCCTCTCCGACCCGCGCATCCGGCGCAGCTCGTCCTTCGGCGACATCGCGGTGCTGGTGCTGATCTGGGTGCAGCTCGTGATGGGCGTGGGGACCACCTACTGGACCATGCAGCACCTCGACGGCGCCGAGATGGTGGTGCTGATGGGCTGGGCCAACGCGATCGTCACCTTCAACCCCGAGGCGCCGAACCTGCTCTCGGAGACCGCGGTGATCTACAAGCTCCACATCATCCTTGGCCTGACGCTCTTCCTCATCACGCCCTTCACCCGGCTGGTGCACATCTGGAGCGCGCCGATCTGGTTCCTGCTGCGGCCCGGCTATCAAATCGTACGCTCGCTCTCGCCGGTGAAGCGACCCTTCTACGCCCGCTCGCGCGGGCCGGTGGCGAGCGCGCCCTCCCTCGGCGGTGGCGCCGCCTCGCGGGCGCAATCCGAGAGCGGAGGGTCGGGCGCATGAGGACGCCGTTCGACATCCCCCGCCTGCGGCCCGCTTCGGGACAGGAGGCGGGACAGGGCGCCGGACAGACTCCCGCCGCCCGCGCGGCCGCGGCGCGCGCTGCCTCCGCCGCCATGCCAAGCGCC
>JBBQRM010000051.1:0-11390 GCA_038214855.1 Rhodobacterales bacterium
GAATAGGAGGCTCCCATGCGCGCCCCCACCTTCAAGCCCGACGCCCGCCCGCAGGACCAGCGCATTCCCAATGCTTTGCTCAAGGCGATCGTCGCGATGGTCGCGATCAGCCTCGCACTAGCGACCTTCGCGCGCGTCACGGGCATGGAGCCCGCCGGCACGCCCGCACCCTCGCCGGCGGTCGCCGAGCGGATGCTCGTCATCGAGGGCACGCTCGACGACGGCGCGATCGTATTCGGCGAGGACGGCTCGCGTCTCGCGGTGCTCGGCCCCGAGCAGGCCGGCTTCGTTAACGGCGTCTACAGATCCCTTGCGCGCGAGCGAATGTTGGGCAAGGTGGAGGGCAACCCGGCCGTGCGCGTCGCGCGACACGCCGACGGGCGCCTGACGCTGAACGATCCCGCGACCGGCTGGCGGGTGGAGCTGATCGGCTTCGGCGACACCAACCGCGACGCCTTCGCGGCGCTGCTCGACTGAAGGGGGAGACGATGCCCGGCCTGTTCACCCGCTCGCGCGAGGAGGCGCCCTGTACGGTCGAGGTCAGCCACCGCTTCGAGAGCCTGCACGCGCATGTGCGCTTCGACAACGGCGCGGTCGTGCATCCGGGCGACGAGGTGCTGGTCCACGGCGCGCCGGTCATCGCCCCCTATGGCGCGGTGGTGGTCGAGGAGCGCATCGCCACCATCACCCGCGCCAGCGGGATCGAACGGCTCTGGACGAGGGCAACCGGGGGCTTCGAGGTCATGGAGCTTTGCGAGTTCAGCTTTTCCGAAGGAGCGACGCCATGAACGCCATCACCGATATCGCGACCGCGCCGCCGCACGGCCAGGGCCTGCCCGACACCCAGGCGATGGCGACCGACACCACGATGCTCAACCCGCGCTTCTACACGACCGACTTCGAAGAGATGGACCGGGTGAATGTCGAGCCGGTGCGCGAGGAATGGGACGCGCTGATCGCCGAACTGAAAGCCGACCCAAACAAGCGCCACTTCAAGAAGACCGCAGACTGGGACGCGGTCGACTGGGAGGGCATGGAGCCCGTGCTCAGGCGCGAGCTGACCGACTTCCTCGTCTCGTCGCTGACCGCCGAGTTCTCCGGCTGCGTGCTCTACAAGGAGATGAAGCGCCGCGGCACCAATCCCGACATCTGCGAGCTGTTCTCCTACATGTCGCGCGACGAGGCCCGGCACGCCGGCTTCATCAACGATGCGCTCAAGGAGGCCGGCGTCGGCGTCAATCTCGGCTTCCTGACGCGGGCGAAGAAATACACCTATTTCAAGCCGAAGTTCATCTATTACGCCACCTACCTGAGCGAGAAGATCGGCTACGCCCGCTACATCACCATCTTCCGCCACCTCGAACGCCACCCCGAGCAGCGGTTCCACCCGATCTTCAAATGGTTCCGCGAATGGTGCAACGACGAGTTCCGCCACGGCGAGGCCTTCGCGCTGCTGATGCGCGCAAATCCCGAGCTGCTCGAAGGCCGCAACAAGCTGTGGATCCGCTTCTTCCTCGTCGCGGTCTTCGCCACCATGCATGTGCGCGACCACGCCCGCCCGGCGTTCCACGAGGCGCTCGGCGTCGACATCGACTGGTACGACGCCGAGGTCTTCCGCATCACCTCCGAGATCAGCCGCCAGGTCTTTCCGGTCGAGCTCGATCTCGACAACCCGCGCTGGACCCGCGGCCTCGCCCGGATGCGCCGGGCCTTCACCGACATGGACGCGGCCAAGCGCCGCGGCGGCGTCACGGGCAAGCTGCGAACCTGGGCTTGCGGCGCGCGGGCGGCGGCGGTCTTCGCCGGGCTCTACACCATCCCGATCAAGCGCAACACGCTGCCCGCCTCCAGCCGCCTGCAACCGGCCTATTGAGGGGGCGCGCGAGCCTTGGACAGCATCTGGATCGCGGGGCTCTTCGCCGTCTTCGTCTGGTGGTTCGCCACCGGCGCGATCCTGTTGGCCGTCGGCCGCGCCGACCGTGGCGGGCAGGCCGGCTACCGCCTTGCCGTCGTCCTCGCGCTGCCGATCTTCGCGCTCGGCTGCATCGGGGTCGCCCGATCGCTCGGCGATCCGTCGGTGGCGGGGGTCTACCTCGGCTTTCTCTCGGCGCTCGCGATCTGGGGCTGGTTCGAGCTCGCATTCCTCGCCGGCGTCATAACCGGCCCCTATGCCCGGCCCTGCCCGCAGGGGCTCGGCGGCTGGGACCGCTTCCTGCGCGCCTGGGGCGCCATCGCCTATTCCGAGATGGCGCTGATCGTCTCGACCGCCGCCATCGTCGTGGCGAGCGATGGCGCGGCCAATACCGTCGCGATGTGGACCTATCTGGTCCTCTTCGTCGCCCGCATCACCGCCAAGCTCAACGTCTATCTCGGCGTGCCCAACATCAACGACCACTTCCTGCCCCGCCCGGTGCGTCATCTCGCCAGCCACTTCCGCCGCGCGCCGATGAACCATTTCTTCCCCTGGTCGGTCACCTTCCTCACCTTCGCTACCGGCTGCTGGATCGAGCGGCTGATCGCCGCCCCCGCTGGCAGCGGCGAGGCGGTGGCCGCGGCACTCCTCGCCACGCTCACCGCGCTCGCTGTCTTCGAGCACTGGGCGATGGTCCTGCCGCTTCCTGACGCAGCCCTCTGGACATGGGCGCTGCCGAAGTCCAAATCCCCGCCATCCCAACTCACCCCGCGCCCGCGCGAGACACCGAGCTGAAGGACCCGACGATGGACCACGACGCCCTGTTCCGCCGCCATCTCGACACATTGCACGCCGAGGGCAACTACCGCGTCTTCGCCGAGCTGGAGCGCAACCGCGGCGCCTTCCCCCGCGCCCGCCACCACCGCGAAGGCGGCACCTCCGACGTCACCGTCTGGTGCTCCAACGACTACCTCGGGATGGGTCAGCACCCGTGCGTCCTCGCCGCGATGCACGCCGCCCTCGACCGCTGCGGCGCCGGCGCCGGCGGCACCCGCAACATCTCCGGCACCACCCACGAGCACGTGCTGCTCGAGGCCGACCTCGCCGACCTCCACGCCAAGGAGGCAGCCCTCCTCTTCACCTCCGGCTACGTCTCGAACTGGGCCGCCCTCGGCACGCTCGGCTCTAAGCTCGACGGCGCCGTGATCCTGTCGGACGCCCTCAACCACGCCTCGATGATAGAAGGCATCCGCCATTCCCGCTGCGAGAAGCACATCTGGCGCCACAACGACCCCGCCGACCTCGACGCCAAGCTCAGGGCGATCGACCCCACCCGTCCGCGGATCGTCGCCTTCGAGAGCGTCTACTCGATGGACGGCGACATTGCCCCGATCGACGAGATCGTCGAGGTGGCGGAGAAGCACGGCGCGATGACCTATCTCGACGAGGTCCACGGCGTCGGCCTCTACGGCCCGCGCGGCGGCGTCGCCGAGCGCGACGGCGTGGCTCACCGTATCACCCTGATCGAGGGCACCCTCGGCAAGGCCTTCGGCGTCATGGGCGGCTACATCACCGGCTCGGCCGCGCTGATCGACTTCGTCCGCAGCTTCGCCTCCGGCTTCATCTTCACCACCGCGCTGCCGCCCGCCGTCGCCGCCGGCGCCCGCGCCTCCATCGCGCATCTGAAGACCAGCGCCACCGAGCGCGCGGCCCAGCGCGCCATGGTCGCCAGGCTCCGTGCCCGGCTCGACGCCATCGGCATCCCGCATCTGCCCAACCCCAGCCACATCGTCCCGGTGATGGTCAAGGACCCGGTCAAGTGCAAGATGCTGTCCGACATCCTGCTCGACGCCTACGGCATCTACGTCCAGCCGATCAACCACCCCACGGTCCCCAAGGGCACCGAGCGCCTGCGCCTCACCCCCTCGCCGGTCCACACCGACGCCGACCTCGACCACCTGGTCCGCGCGCTCGGCGCCCTCTGGTCGCAATGCGCGCTGTCCCGCGCGGTGGCGTGAAGGGCAGGGGCCGCGGCCCCACGACGCGCGGCCCCCGTGCTGTTGTCACGCCGGCTCGTGCGCCGCGAACGTCTCCATCTGCGCCGACAGCGCTTGGCGGAACGCCGACCTTTCCAGACACCGCTCCAGATAGCCGGCGACCGTCGGGTAACCGGCAAGAACGGGCTCCTCCTGCAGCCCCCGCAGCACCGTCGCCATGACGATGTCGGCCACGCCGAACCGGCCGGTCAGCCAGTCGCGACCATCGAGCCAGTGGGACAGCGACGCAAGACGCAGCTCAACCAGCCGCTCCGCATGGGGCCTCCAGCCCGCCACCCAGCTCTCGCCCGGGTGGAACACCGCCGGCAGGATCAGGTTGTCCACCCGAGGCTCCACCGAGTTCAGCGCCGCGAAGACCCAGGCTTCCGTCTGCGCGGCCTCCTGCGCGTCGTGGGCCGCCAGCACCCGCGACTTTCTCGCGATATGGAGCAGGATTGCCCCGCTCTCGAACAGCTCGACCTCCTCGTCGCGATAGGCCGGCACCTGCCCGAAGGGCTGCCAGGTCCGGTACTCGGCCCCGTTCTGATCCTCGCGCGACAAGGGCCGCACCGCGTAGTCCAGCCCCGCCTCCGCCAGCGCCCAGCGGGGCCGGATGTCCTTCACATAGCCTTGGGCGAAGGGCGGGACCCAGGCGAAGACGCTGATCTCGATGCTCATCCCACCGCCCTCGCGTCCGCCCTGTCGCCCAGCCGGACCAGCTCCTCGAACCCGCCCCACATCATCCGCTTCCCGTCGAAGGGCATCTCCATCTTCTCCATCCGCGGGTCGGTCTTCATGGTTTCCCAGGCCTTGTCCGCGGTCTCCCGGTCGGGCCATTCCAGCCATGAGAAGGCGACCGTCTCGTCGTCCTTCCGCTGCACCGCCATCGGAAACGAGGTGACTTTCCCCTCGGGCACGTCCACGCCCCAATTCTCCCGCATGCTAAGGCACCCGTATTCCCTGAACAGCTCCCAGCTGTCCTCGGCGCTCTTTCTGTAGGCGGCCTTGTTGGCCGTTGGCACGGCCAGCAGAAATCCAACCACATAGGTCATCGCGATCACTCCTCCGTCTGATTCGCCCTCCGAGCTTGACTCTTAAACGAGTTGATATCAACTCATCCGAGACAATGGATCCCGATCTGCCGATTTCCGCCACCCACGAGGTCCGCGACCGCTGCCTGTGCCTTCATGTCCAGCGCGCCGCGCGCAGGCTCGCCCGCCGGTTCGACGAGGCGCTGCGCCCGTTTGGCCTGACCAACGGCCAGTTCTCGCTGCTGATGTCGCTGAACCGCCCCGATGGCCCCCGGATCGTCGATCTCGTGCCGCTGCTCGGGATGGACCGCACCACCCTCACCGCCGCCCTCAAGCCGCTCGAGAAGCGCGGCCTCGTCCGCACCTCCGTCGATGCCAAGGACGCCCGCGCCCGCAGGCTCGCCCTCACCGATCAGGGCCGCGCACGTCTCAAGGCCGCGCTGCCTGTCTGGCGCGCGACCCACGACGCCGTTGACGCCGGCCTCTCCGGCATCGGCCCGGACGACCTGCGGCGGGGGCTGTTGAGCCTCGGGCAGACGGACGCCGTCCCGCCGCCCGGCGTTGCCGCGGGGCGGGACGGATAGGCTGCCGCCCAGCAAGTGTCAGACACAGGCGCTGCGCCGGCCGTCCGGCCGCCTCACGCATCCTTGGGCCTGTGCATACCACTCTTCCAACCGCTCATCATCTGAATAGGATGTGCATCGCACCTGCACACCCGGACCGTCCCGATGATCGTCTGCTCCTGCGCCCGCATCTCCGACCGCGACATCTCCGACGCCATCGGCTGGATGCGCGCCGCCGATCCCGCCACCGTCATCACACCGGGGCGCATCTATCGGGCGCTCGGAAAGGCGCCCGATTGCGGCGGCTGCGTGCGGCTCTTCGTTGAACAGATGCGCAAAGACGCTAATCTCGCCGTTCCCGAACCGGGGCGCGGGTCGCGTCCCTCGAGCATACCAGGAGCGAGCGATGAAGGGTGACGAAGGCGTGATCGAGTACCTGAACAAGGGCCTCAGGAGCGAGCTGACCGCGATCAGCCAGTACTGGCTGCACTACCGGCTGCAGAAGGACTGGGGCTACGGCAAGCTCGCCGAGAAGTCCCGCAAGGAAAGCCACGAAGAGATGCACCATGCCGACAAGCTGGTGGACCGCATCATCTTCCTCGAGGGCCATCCGAACCTGCAGACCCTCGACCCCCTTCGCATCGGCGAGACCGGTAAGGAGACGCTGGAATGCGATCTCGCCGCCGAACACGACGCCCGCAACCTCTACAAGGAGGCCCGCGAGCATTGCGACAAGGTCGGCGACTACGTCACCAAGATCCTCTTCGATGAGCTGCTGGCCGACGAGGAGGGCCACATCGACTATCTCGAGACCCAGCTCGACCTCATCAGCCGCATCGGCGAGGAGCGCTGGGGCGAGCTGAACGCCACCCCGGCGAACAAGGCCGACTGATCGCCCCGCTCCGGCGCCCGCCCGAGCGGGCGCCGGAGCGGCGGAATCCTGACAAACGGTTAATTCGCCTCAATTTGTCCAATCATTTCAATGGGAACGTGCAGCTTTCACTGTGAAAGCCCCTCTACGCCTTCATCCGAGCCACATCACCCGGACCGGCATCCATACCGCCATCGCCACCATCATCACGTTCTCGGTCAGCGACACGAACCCCAGCGGCACGTTCGAGGACCCGCCCACGCAGGCGCATTTCAGCTCCCGCTTGTCGATGTAGACCGCCTTGAACACGCTGACCGCGCCCACGGTCCCGATGAACAGCGCCACCGGCACCGAAATCCACATCAGCGCCCCTGCGATCATCAGCACCCCCGCCCCGGTCTCGGCGAACGGATAGACGTAGCCGTAGCGCACCCACCTCCGGGCCAGCAGATCGTAGTTCAGGAACATCGTCGAGAAGCTCTCGACGTCCTGCAGCTTCTGGATCCCCAGGATGCACATCGAGATCGCGATGAACCACTCCGCCGCCCTGACGGTGAACACCGTCCCGTAGGCCGCCCAGCTGATCGCCAGCGCCATCAGGAACGCGACGCCGAAGATCGCGATCACCGGCCGATAGCTGGTCTCGCCCTCCTCCGCCACCTCCTCGCCGAAATGCTTGCGCAGGTCGTTGTAGCCGCCGATCCGCTCGCCGCCGATGAAGACCTGCGGCGTCGTCTCGACCCGATGCTCGCGCTGGAACGCGTCGGTCTGCTCGCGGGTCTCGAGCGCATGATCCTCCACGCGGAACCCCTGCCGCTCCAGCAGCGCCTTGGCCTTCAGCCCGTAGGGGCAGACATGCTCCGTCATCACCATCCGGTAGAGCTCCGCCGTCTTTGGTTCAGTACCTGTCCTATCGAGCGCCATCGCCCTTCTCCTTCTTTCGAATTGCCGGCGTCAGTCGATGCCGTTCTCTCGCTGCAACGCGCGGACATAGGCGACGATCCCCGGAATCCCCGCTTCGTCGAGCCCCTCCACCGCCGGCATGTCGCCGAAGCGCCAGTGATGGGCCCGTGCCCCGTTCAGCATCGCCAGTCGGAAGGCCATGTCAGCGTGGTGCGACGGCTCGTAGAGCGGGTGGACGAGCGGCGGCCCGAAGCCCTTCCGCCCCGCGGCCGCCTCGCCGTGGCAGGTCGCGCAATTCGCGGCGAACGCGGCCTTTCCCTCCGCGGCCGCGCCCGCGAAATCGGCCGGAACCCGCACATCCACGAGCGGAGCGCCTGCGGCCGTGCCCGCCGGGACCGGGAGAGCGGCGCCGTCGCCCGCATCCCGGGACTCGAGGGCCAGGACGGCGAGGCCAGCCGCGATCGTCCCGCCCACCAGCGCAAGCAAACCCTTGTGCATCCTTTCCGCCACTCTGCTGTCAGCCGGGGCGACTTGCAGCCCTCCCACAGGGGAGGGTCAACGCGCAAAGCCTCACGAGTGGGTGAACCCGGCGTCGCCCGCGCGCCAGAAGCCGTTTGACAAGCCTCCGGCCCCGATGGATGCTGCCCACGCCCGACCGGGTCCAGCAAAAGGACCGGCAGCGGCAGGGATTTGGGAGGTACTTGCATGAAATCGTTACTCGCTCTGGCCGCGGCGGCCTTCGCGGCCGGATCGCTCGCGTCGGCGCTCGCCCAGGATGCGCCCACCGTCGGCGTCAGCTGGTCTAACTTCCAGGAGGAACGCTGGAAGACCGACGAGGCCGCGATTAAGGCGGCACTCGAAGCCGCGGGCGCGGAATACATCTCGGCGGACGCGCAGAGCTCGTCGGCCAAGCAGCTCTCCGACGTGGAAAGCCTGATCGCGAGCGGTGCGGACGCGCTGATCATCCTCGCGCAGGACTCGGCCGCCATCGGCCCCGCGGTTCAGAAAGCCGCCGACGAGGGCATTCCGGTCGTCGGCTACGACCGGCTGATCGAGGACCCGCGCGCCTTCTACCTGACCTTCGACAACGTCGAGGTCGGGCGGATGCAGGCCCGCGCCGTGCTCGAGGCCGCGCCCACCGGCAACTACGTGATGATCAAGGGCTCGCCCACCGACCCGAATGCCGATTTCCTGCGCGGTGGCCAGCAGGAGGTGCTGCAGCCGGCGATCGACGCGGGCGACATCACCATCGTCGGCGAGGCCTACACCGACCAGTGGCTGCCCGCCAATGCCCAGCGCAACATGGAGCAGATCCTGACCGCCGAGGACAACCAGGTCGACGCGGTGGTCGCCTCCAACGACGGCACCGCCGGCGGCGCCGTGGCGGCGCTGACCGCGCAGGGCATGGAAGGCATCCCGGTCTCCGGCCAGGACGGCGATCAGGCCGCGCTTAACCGCGTGGCGCAGGGCACCCAGACCGTCTCGGTCTGGAAGGATGCGCGCGAGCTTGGCCGCGAGGCCGCCGAGATCGCGCTCGAGCTCGCGAACGGCACCGAGATGTCGGCGATTGTGGGCGCCGAGCAATGGACCTCGCCGGGCGGCACCGAGCTCTGGGCGAAGTTCCTCGAGCCGGTGCCGATCACGCGCGAGAACCTCGACGTGGTCGTCGATGCCGGCTGGATCGACCAGGCATCGCTCTGCAACGGCGTGGAGGCCGGAGCGGTCGCCGTCTGCGACTGATCCCCGTCTCGTCGCCCGGCAGGCATTCGCCCGCCCGGGCCGCGCCGGAACCGGAGACAACGCCCATGAGCTCGCTCGGCAAGGTCGTAAAGGCGCTGGAGATCGATCTGCGCCTTCTCGGCATGATCGGGGCGCTCATCGTCATATGGGTGGTCTTCGACCTGACGACCGGCGGGCGGTTCCTGACGCCGCGCAACCTCTTCAATCTGTCGGTGCAGACGGCCTCGGTGGGGGTGATGGCGACCGGCATGGTGTTCGTGATCGTCACCCGCAACATCGACCTTTCCGTGGGCTCTCTCCTTGGGTTCCTCGGGATGCTGATGGGAACGCTCCAGCTCGATTACCTGCCGGCGCTGGTGGGGCAGGGGCACTGGAGCATCTGGATCGTCGCAGTGCTCGCGGGCATCGCCGCGGGGGTGCTGATCGGCGGGTTCCAGGGCTGGATCGTCGGCTATGCCGGGGTGCCGGCCTTCATCGTCACGCTCGGCGGCCTCTTGGGCTGGCGCGGGGCGGCCTGGTGGGTGACGGGCGGCCAGACGGTGGCGCCGCTCGACGAAACCTTCTCGCGTCTCGGCGGCGGCACCGCCGGCACGCTCGGCGCGAGCCTCAGCTGGGCGCTCGGCATCGCGGCGGCGGTGGCGGCGGTGGCGCTTCTCGCCGCGGCGCGGCGCAGTAAGGCCGCGCACGATTTCCCGGTCAAGCCGCTCTGGGCCGAGGCGGCGCTCGGCCTTGTGGTCGTCTTCTGCATCCTCGGCTTCGTGGCGCTGATGATCGCCTACCCGGTGCCCGAGATCGCGGCGCGCCGGATGCTCGAGGCCCGCGGCCTGCCCGTGCCCGACGCCGACATCAACCTCGCGCAGGGCGTGGCGATCCCGGTGCTCGTCCTGCTCGTGGTCGCGGTGGTGATGACGATCGTCGCCCGGCGCACCCGCTTCGGGCGCTACGTCTTCGCCACCGGCGGCAATCCCGATGCAGCGGAGCTGTCGGGAATCGACACGCGGCTTCTCACCGTCAAGATCTTCGCGCTGATGGGCGCGCTGACCGCGATCGCCGCGGTGATCGCGAGCGCCCGGCTCGGCGCGGTGGGCAATGACCTGGGGACGCTCGACGAGCTGCGCGTCATCGCCGCCGCAGTGATCGGCGGCACGGCGCTCTCGGGCGGGGTCGGCACGATCTACGGCGCGATCCTCGGCGCGCTGATCATGCAGAGCCTGCAGTCGGGTATGGCGATGGTCGGCGTCGATGCGCCGCTGCAGTCGATCGTGGTCGGCGTCGTGCTGGTGCTCGCGGTGCTGATCGACCTTCTCTACCGGCGGAGGACCGGGGCATGACCGCGCCCGCAGGCACGCCGCTTGTGGAGATGCGCGACATCCGCATCAGCTTTGGTGGTGTCCATGCCGTCGAAGGCGTGACGGTCGATCTCTACCCCGGCGAGGTGGTTGGGCTGCTCGGCCACAACGGCGCGGGCAAATCGACGCTGATCAAGATCCTCTCGGGCGCCTATCACGCCGACAGCGGTGAAATCTACATAGACGGCGCGCGCGCCGAGATCCGCTCGCCCCGCGACGCGCGGCGCTACAACATCGAGACGATCTACCAGACGCTGGCGCTGGCTGACAATCTCGACGCGGCCTCCAACCTTTTTCTCGGCCGCGAACTGACGACCCCGCTCGGCTTCGTCGACGACGCGGCGATGGAAGCCGAGACCCGGAAGATCATGGCCAGGCTGAACCCGAACTTCAGCAAGTTCGCCGATCCGGTCAAGGCGCTGTCGGGCGGCCAGCGCCAGTCGGTCGCCATCGCTCGCGCGGTCTACTTCAACGCCCGCATCCTGATCATGGACGAGCCCACGGCAGCACTGGGCGTCAAGGAGACGCAGATGGTATCCGAGCTGATCCAGGAGCTGAAGCGCCAGGGCATCGGCATTTTCCTCATCAGCCACGACATCCACGACGTGCTCGCGCTGTGCGACCGGGTGACGGTGATGAAGAACGGCCAGCTCGTCGGCACCGAGCGCGTGGGCGACGTCACCGAGGACGACGTCCTCGGCATGATCATCCTCGGCAAGAAGCCAGGGCAGCCGGCCGCCTGATGTATCTCGGCATCGACCTCGGCACTTCCTCGGTCAAGGCGGTGCTGATCGACGCCGATCAGCGCCTCCTGGGCCAGGTGAGCCGGCCGCTCGAGGTTTCGCGTCCCCGCCCCGGCTGGTCGGAGCAGGACCCCGAGGACTGGTGGCGCGCGGCCGAGGCCGCCGTCGCCGCGCTCGCGGCCGGGCACGGTCTCGGCGGCCTGAGCGGCCTCGGCCTGTCGGGCCAAATGCACGGCGCGGTC
>JBBQRM010000052.1:0-11120 GCA_038214855.1 Rhodobacterales bacterium
TCCCGAGCCCGCTTGAATACAGTTGCCTGTGGAGCCTCGCCCGGTCCGTCGCCCGGAGCCACCGGCGCAGGGCGAGGGGGGTGCAGCTTGGTGTGGAGCTCGCAATCGGTCCGCGCCTGACTGGGGCCGGCGCGGCAACGCGCCTGCCGTCACGCCGGAGGCGTGCCTTCGGCACGACGGGCCGGCAGGCGCGGACCGATCTGTCGACGGACAGATCGGTCGGGTGGCTGGAAACATGGCGCCTTCATGGGGATAAAATCCGGAGCAGTCCCCGGAGCCCGTCTGAGGCGGCCTCCGCCCCTTGCCAGTCTCCGGCGCGCGCGCCATGGTCCGGCGCGAAACCCCAGCGGGAGTGCCAGGAATGGGATTGCGCGTCGCCGTCCAGATGGACCCGATCGACAAGATCGACATCGAGGCGGATTCGACCTTCCGCATCATGGAGGAGGCCCAGGCCCGCGGGCACAGCCTCTTCTACTACACCCCCGAGGCGCTGGCCTTCGAGGAGGGGCGGGTCACGGCGCGCGGCTGGCCGGTCGAGGTGCGGCGCGTGAAGGGCGACCATTTCACGCTGGGGCAGCCGAAACGTATCGACCTGGGCGACCAGGACGTGGTCTGGCTGCGCCAGGACCCGCCCTTCGACATGGGCTACATCACCACCACGCACATCCTCGACATGATCCATCCAGGCACGCTGGTGGTGAATGACCCGTTCTGGGTGCGCAACTATCCCGAGAAGCTCCTGGTGCTGAAGTTCCCCGAGCTCACGCCGCCGACGACGGTGGCGCGCGGCCTCGCGACGCTGCGGGCCTTCAAGGAGCGCCACGGCGACATCATCCTCAAGCCGCTCTACGGCAACGGCGGGGCGGGCGTGTTCCGGCTCGACGGCAACGACCGCAACTTCGCCTCGCTCTACGAGCTGTTCGCGGGCATCAACCGCGAGCCGCTGATCGCGCAGAAGTATCTCGCCGACGTGACGCAGGGCGACAAGCGGGTGATCCTGGTCGACGGCGAGCCGGTCGGCGCGATCAACCGGGTGCCGGCGGCGGGCGAGACGCGCTCGAACATGCATGTCGGCGGCAAGGCCGAGAAGGTGGCGCTGACCGACCGCGACCGCGAGATCTGTGCTGCCATCGGCCCGCTCCTGCGCGAGAAGGGCCAGATCTTCGTCGGCATCGACGTGATCGGCGGCTGGCTGACCGAAATCAACGTGACCTCGCCCACGGGGCTCCAGGAGCTCGAGCGTTTCGACGGGATCAACGCCACCGCGAAGATCTGGGAGGCGATCGAGCGGCGGCGCGGCGGCTGAGGGCGCGCCCGCGGTCACCGGCGGCGGAGCCTCGCGACGTGGCCCGGGGCGGCGAAGGCGACACGGCCGTCCGATCCGGCGAAGCGCGAGAGCTCGGCCTCGGCGGCCCGGGTGAGTGCCGCGCATTGTTCGTCGTCAATCAGATCGGCGAGGGTCCAGCCGCGCACGTCCGTGCGGACCCAGTCGGAGATCGACGCGAAGCGGGCCGTTCCCGTGCGGGTGTCGATGGAGGCGTCGGCCCAGCCGGCCGCGTCGAGCAGAGATCTCAGCGCCTCGGCATCGCCGAGGACGAAGGGCGCGCGCAGGGCATCGGCGGCCGATGCTCCGAACATCCGGTCGATCAGCTCGATCATCGCGGCATAGCCGGGGGAAGTCTCCGCCCGGTCCCAGACGACCACCGCGGCGGTTCCGCCGGGTCGCACGACGCGGCGCATCTCGCGCAGCGCCCCGGCGCGGTCCTCGAAAAACATCAGGCCGAACTGGCACAAAGCGACGTCGAAGTTCGCGTCCTCGAACGGCAGCGCCTCCGCCCGGCCCTCGCGCCAGTCGATGTCCGGCGCCTGCTCGCGCGCGACCGCCAGCATGCCGGGGTTCCGGTCGAGACCAACCACGCGGCCCCGGCTTCCCGCCCGCCGCGCGGCTTCCCGGGCGACGACGCCTGTGCCGCAGGCGATGTCGAGCACGCGGTCGCCGGAGCCGATGTCCGCCGCGTCGCAGGTTGGCCCCGCCCACTCCCCGAACAGCGCCGGCACGAAGAACGCGTCGTAGATACGGGCGGCCTCCGCGTTGACCTGGCCGGTTGCCGCGGCAGTGGATTTCTGTGACATGGTCTTCTCCTCCCGGGTCGCACTGGTGAAACAGGATGAAGTCGGGCGCATCGGGTGGTATAGTGCCGAAACTGTAGCGAGCGCGGCGTCGAGGGGGTCAGATGAGGTCCTATGGCCAGTTCTGCCCGGTGGCAAAGGCGGCGGAGCTGTTCTGCGAGCGCTGGAACGCGCTGATCATCCGCGACCTCGCGAACGGTCCGCGTCGGTTTTCCGAGCTGCAAAGAGGTGTGCCGCTGATGTCCCCTTCGCTGTTGTCCCGACGGCTGAAACAGCTCGCGGCCGAGGACATCGTGGAGCGGCGCGCCGGCCCGCGGAACGGCTTTGTCTATGTCCTGACCGAGGCGGGGCAGGAGTTCGTGCCGCTCGTGTCGGCCTTGGGTGTCTGGGGGCAAAGGTGGACCCGGCGCACCCTCGAGGAGCACGAGATCGATCTCGGTCTGCTGGTCTGGTCGATCGAAAGCTCGGCGCGGGCGGCGTGTTTCGGTCCGCGGCGATGCCTGATCCGTCTGGAGCTGACCGACCAGCCCGAGGCGAAGCGCTTCTGGTGGTTCCTGAACGAGGATGCGCGATGCACCTTGTGCATCGACGATCCGGGGGGCGGGGTCGATCTCTTTCTCGCCTGCTCCCTGCCCGACGCCATCCGCATCGTTCGCGGCGACATGGCTCTGGGGACCGCGCTCGGGTCCGGGCGCCTCGAAGCGCTCGGCGAGGCATGGGCGTGTGACAAGCTCGGTGCGTGGTTGAGCCTCGGCCCCATCAGCCGCGTGGTCTCGCGTCGGACCCATGCGGCTTAGGCCGCGGCTCGGAGCCGTGGCCTTGTCGCGGCGCCGCGGCTGATGTCGCTTCGGCTGCGTCTGCTCGATCTGTGGCTGCGGGTGTTCGAGAAGCCGTATCTGGGGCGCACGACGGATCTGGCCGGCGGGCGGGTGCGGCTCGAGCGGCAGGCGCTCCTGCTGCCGATGCCCAGGGGCACGCGACTGCGCGACGGGCGCTGCGGGCCGCTGAACGCGCTGTGGGTGGACCCGCCGGGGGTCGCGGCGGAGGCGCCGGTCCTGATGTGGCTGCACGGCGGCGCCTATGTCATCGGCTCGCCGCGGACCCATGCGGCCATGGTCGCCGCGCTGGCGCATCGGGCGGGGATGCGCGCGGTGCTGCCGTCCTACCGGCTGGCGCCCGAGCATCCGTTTCCCGCCGCGCCCGAGGACGCGCTCGCAGCCTGGCGCGGGCTGATGGAGCGGGGCGAGGCGCCCGAACGGGTGGCGATCGGCGGCGACAGCGCCGGGGGCGGGCTCGCGCTCGCGCTCCTGCACATGGCGCTCGCGGAAGGCCTGCCGCCGCCGGGCGCTCTGGTGGCGTTCAGCCCGTGGACCGACCTGACGCTCTCGGGCGGGAGCCTCGGGACGGGGGCGCGACGCGACGCGCTGCTGCCGGCCGAGCGGATCGGGGAGTGCCGCGATCTCTATCTCCAGGGGGCCGACCCGGCCGATCCGCGCGCCTCCCCGCGCTTCGGGTGCTTTCGCGGCGCGGGGCCGGTGCTGATCCAGGCGAGCCGGGCCGAGATCCTGCTCGACGACGCGCGCGCGGTGGTGGAGCGGCTTGGGCAGGCCGGGGTCGAGGCGCGGCTCGACCTGTGGGAGGACGTGCCGCACAGCTGGCAGATGTTCCAGGGGCGGCTGCCGGAGGCGGACGCGGCGCTCGATCGGGCTGCGGCATTCCTGCGGGCGCAGCTGTGACGGTGGGGTCGCTGGTGTGCTCAAGGTTGAGCAAATCGCCAACCAACTGATCTTACATGATATTACCATATCCATTAACCACATGGAAAGGATTTGCGACCCTCGCCGTCCGCGGCCACGGGACCATAAGCCGATTGCGCCGTGGCCCGGCGCCGCATAGCCTGCGGGGGACGCGGTGGAGGAGGCGACACAGTCCGCCCCTGGCCGCGCCGAGAAACAGGATCTCTGGGAGGGAACCATGCTCAGATCGCCAACTCTTGCCGGGCTCATGCTCACGACGGCGCTCGTCCTGCCGGCCGCGGCGCAGACGCAGAACGCGGAATCCGCGCCGACCAAAGACAACCTCGAGACCTTGGGCGCGATGCAGCGCACGGAGGGATCGGAATTCACGCGGGTGGAGCAGAGCGGCGAGACCGCCGACGCCTTGCGCGAGATCCTGCCCAATATCGAGGTGCCCGAGGGCTTCGAGGTCAGCCTCTATGCGGTGGTGCCGGATGCGCGCTCGATGGCCGTGGCGCCGCAGGGCACCGTGACCTTCGTGGGCACGCGCAAGGACAAGCTCTGGTCGGTGGTGGACCGCGACAAGGACCGGCACGCCGACGAGGTGATGGACTTCGCGCCCTCCGTGACCTTCGACATCCCCAACGGGCCGTGCTTCTCGCCCGACGGGTTTCTCTATGTCGCCGAGCGCAACCGGGTTCTGGTGTTCCCGGCGGCCGAGTTCTTCTTCGAGGGGCCGGACGTTGCCGCCTCGGTCGTGGTGCCGCAGGGCGAGCTGATCCCGCCCGACGAGGAGAGCTTCAACCACACGGCGCGCGTCTGCCGCGTGGGGCCGGACGGCAAGCTCTATGTCTCGCTCGGCCAGCCGCACAACGTGCCGCCGCCCGACAAGATGGACCTCTACCGGGAGCAGGGGATCGGCGGCATCATCCGCATCAACCAGGACGGCAGCGGACGCGAGGTCTACACGACCGGCATCCGCAACTCGGTGGGCCACGACTTCAACCCGGCGAACGGCGACCTGTGGTTCACCGACAACCAGGTCGACGGCATGGGCGACGACATTCCGCCGGGCGAGCTGAACCGGCAGACCGCGGCGGGCCAGAACTTCGGCTTCCCGTGGTACGGCGGCGGCGACGTGCGGACCGAGGAGTACAAGGGCGAGGAGCCGCCGGCGGATGCGGTGATGCCGCAGGTCGAGATGGCGGCGCATGCGGCCGATCTGGGGATGCGCTTCTACACCGGCGACAGCTTCCCGCAAAAGTATCGCGGCGGCATATTCTCGGCGCAGCACGGGTCGTGGAATCGGACGGTGCCGGTGGGCGCGCGGGTGATGTTCACGCCGCTCGACGAGGAAGGCAACGCCGGGGAGACGGAGGTCTTCGCCGACGGCTGGCTGAACGAGGAGACGGGGGAGTACCGGGGGCGGCCGATGGACATCGCCTTTTTGCCGGACGGCTCGATGCTTGTCTCGGACGATTTCGCCGGGGCGATCTGGCGGATCGAGTATACCGGGAGCTGAGGCGGGCAAAGCAAGCCTTGCTGCGAGTTACCGCAGCCGCAACGAGCGGAGGGCAGCGCCCGAACCGCGGGGTGGGCGAGAAGCGCCCGCCCCGGGGTGGCGGGTCGGGCGCTGCCCGGCGTTGCCGCCGGGTGGGGCGGCTGGACCCGAGCGCATAAATCCTGATCCGGAGCTTACCTGCATGAAGAGCTTGACGCTTCTCGCCGCCATTGCGGCATTTCTCGCGCCTCAGGCGCGGGCGGCCGACCCGGAGCAGGGGCGGGTGCTGGCGGGGACGTGCCAAGTGTGCCACGGCCTCGACGGGATGGGCACGGCGCCCAACATCCCCAACATCGGAGGCCAGAGTGCGGAATACCTGACCAAGCAGCTCCACGACTTCCGCGAGGGGCGTCGGCAGGACGAGCAGATGTCGATCATCGCCGAGGGGCTGGACGATGCGCAGATCGCCGATCTCGCGGCGTGGTACGCCTCGATCGAGGTGACGGCGACGGTGCCGCAATAGCGGGCGCGCTCATTCCGCGGCGCGGCTGCCTGCGGCGAGGCGCACGACCTCCTCGGGCACGCCCTCGAGCTGGGTGCGACCGCGCGGGAGGGCCTCGGGGTGCTCGGCCTGGAGGAAGCCGATGATCCGCTCGCGCACGAGGCAGCGCAGGTCCCAGGCCTTGGAGGCGTTCGCGGCGGTGGCGAGGATGCGAACCTGCATCGTCGTCTCCTGCGCGTCGGTGACCTGGACGTTGACCACCTTGCCGTCCCAGAGCGGCGTGCTCTCGACGATCCGCTGGACCTGCGTGCGGATCGCCTCCATCGGCGCGCGGTAGTCGAGATAGAGGATGACGTTGCCGATCAGCCCCGCGCTCTCGCGGGTCCAGTTCTGGAACGGCCGCTCGATGAAGTAGCTCAAGGGGACGATCAGGCGGCGCCAGTCCCAGATGCGGATGACGACATAGGTCGAGGTGATCTCCTCGACGTTTCCCCATTCGCCCTCGACAAGCACTGCGTCGTCGATGCGGATCGGCTGGGTGAGCGCGAGCTGGATTCCGGCGAAGAGGTTCTTGAGGAACGGCTGGAGGGCGAGGCCGGCGACGAGGCCCGCGGCGCCGGCCGAGGCAAGCAGGCTGATGCCGTACTGACGCACCGGCTCGAAGGTCATCAGCATCGCCGCGACGGCGACGACGACGATCAGCGTGCCGCCGATCCGGCGCAGGATGGCGATCTGGGTCGCGTGCTTGCGCGCCAGCAGGTTGTCCTCGCTGTCGAGCTCGAAGCGACGAAGGTGCAGCCCCGCCCAGAGGTTCATCGCCGTGTGCAGCGCCACCGCCACGGCGCCGATCAGGCAGATGACCACCGCGTGGAGGGCGAGCTGCGTGCCGCGCTCGCCGAGGGGGGCGAGGCCGATCGCGAGCCCCATCGCCAGCACAAGCACGAACAGCAGCGCAAGCCGCCGCATGCGCCGCGTCAGCGACCGCCAGAAGACCTCCTCGGGACGCAGCGCCCGGGAGAGGAACTTGAAGAAAAGGCCGTGCGCCGCCCAGGCGAGCAGCAGCACGCAGGCAAAGACGATCAGGCTCGCCAGCCAGTCCGGCGCCCAGCCGAAGGCCGCCATCACCCGCGTCCTCGCCGCCTCGAGCCTGTCCATCCGTAACCTCTACGCCGTGCCGCCTGAGCCGCGCGCAACCTGCCACGCCGGCGGTTGCACTGCAACACGAAGCGCGGCGGCAGGCTCAGAACGCCAGCCGGTAGCCCGCAGCCTCGGCGATGTGGCGCTTGGCGACGCCGGCCGCGCCGTCGAGATCGGCGATGGTACGCGCCACCCGCAGCACCCGGTGATAGCCGCGCGCGCTCAGCCGGAACTTTACGGCGACGTCGCGGAGCAGCGCCTGCGCCGCGGGCTCGGCCGCGGCGACGGTCTCGAGCAGGTCGCCTTCGGCATCGGCGTTCATCGCCACCGTCTCCATCCCCTCGAAACGCTCGCGCTGGATCGCGCGGGCGCGCGCGACCCGCGCAGCGATGGCGGCGCTGGGTTCGGAGGGGGTGGAGCGGGTGAGGTCCTCGATCGCCACCGGCGGCACCTCGACGCGCAGGTCGAACCGGTCCATCAGCGGCCCGGAGATGCGCCCGAGATAATCGGCGCCGCAGTCCGGCACCCGAGCGCAGGCCTGCGCAGGGTCGGCGAGATGCCCGCAGCGGCAGGGGTTGGCGGCGGCAACCAGCATGAAGCGGCAAGGGTAGCGGACGTGCGCGTTTGCGCGGGCGACGACCACATCGCCGGTCTCGATCGGCTGGCGCAGCGTCTCGAGCACCGGGCGAGGGAACTCCGGCAACTCGTCGAGAAACAGCACGCCGTGATGCGCGAGGCTGATCTCGCCGGGCTTCGCACCCCGCCCGCCGCCGACGATGGCGGCCATCGACGCCGTGTGGTGCGGGGTGCGGAACGGGCGCACGCGGCTGATCCCGCCCTCGTCGAGAAGCCCTGCGAGCGAGTGGATCATCGAGGTCTCCAGCGCCTCCGCCGGCTCCAGCGGCGGCAGGATCCCCGGCAGGCGCGCGGCGAGCATCGACTTTCCGCTGCCGGGGGGACCGACCATCAGGATGTGGTGGCGGCCGGCGGCGGCAATCTCCAGAGCGCGCTTGGCCTTCTCCTGGCCCTTGACGTCGCTCAGGTCGCGGACGGCGGGCGCGTGCGCGACGGTGCCCGGCTCGGCTGGCGCTAGCACCGCGCGGCCCGAGAAATGATTTACGAGGGCCAGCAGCGACGGTGCCGCGATCACCTGCACCGCCCCGACCCAGGCGGCTTCGGCGCCGCAGGAAGCGGGGCAGACGAGACCGCAATCGGCCGCGGCCGCGGCCATCGCCGCGGGCAGCGCGCCCGCCACGGCGATGAGCGATCCGTCGAGCGCCAGCTCGCCGAGCGCCACCTGCCCCGCGACCGCGTCGTGGGGCACCACCTCCATCGCCGCGAGCAGCGCCAGCGCGATCGGCAGGTCGAAATGCGAGCCCTCCTTGGGCATGTCGGCGGGAGAGAGGTTGACGGTGATCCGCTTGGCCGGCAGCGCGAGGCTCATGCTGGTCATCGCCGCGCGCACCCGCTCCTTGGCCTCGCTGACCGCCTTGTCGGGCAGGCCCACGAGGTTGAAGGCCGGCAGGCCCGCGGTGATCGCGCATTGAACCTCGACGATCCGCGCCTCGACGCCCTGAAAGGCGACCGTATAGGCGCGCGCGACCATGTGCTCTCTCCGATCCGGTGACGCGCGTCCCTTGCGCCCGGAGGGATTGCGTTTCGGTTAAGCCGGTCCCGGCCACGGCCGCTCGGGCAGGTCGAGGTCGTAGCCGGGCTGCGCCTGCGGCTCGACCAGCCCGGCGGCGCGCCAGGCGACGAAGGCCTGATCGGCGAGGTGGCGCGTGACGTAGGCCCGGCCCGCCTGTCCCAGCGGCAGGTCGTAGCCGGCCACCCGCGCCGCAACCGGCGCAAAGAACACGTCCGCGAGGGAGTAGCGCCCGAAGAGCCAGCCGCCCTCGCCGCCCATGGCGAAGGCCGCGGCCCAGAGCGTCTCGATCCGCGCCAGATCGGCGCAAACGCCCGGCTCGGGCGCGAAGCCCGCATAGGCCCGGCGCAGGTTCATCGGGCAGGCGCCGCGTAGCGCCGTAAAGCCCGCGTACATCTCGGCCGCCATCGAGCGCGCGAGAGCCCGGGCCGCAGGCGCCTCCGGCCAGAACCCGCGATCCGGGTGCCTCTCGGCCAGGGTCTCGGCGATGGCGAGCGTGTCCCACAGCACGAAGCCTGCGCCCGCGTCGTCCACACGCAACGCCGGTACCAGAAGCGCGGCGCCGAAATCCGCGAGCATCCGATCGAAGGCTCGCGTGTACATCGGCGCACTCCGAACCGTGACGTCGAGGTCGAACTTCGCGAACATCAGCCAGCCGCGCAGCGACCAGCTCGAATAGCTGCGGTCTCCGATCGCCAGCGTGTAGCCCATCGCCGTTCCTCCCGTCGTCGGACCGCTGCATATCACGTCCTTGTGGTCACACAACGGTCACGGACTGTTCAAAGATGATGCAGACGGCCGTTTTCCGCGGAGACGGGTGCAGGTCGAGACAACCTGTGGTGATCCAAACCCTGCCCCCGGGCGTAGGCGCTGATAAGGACGGGTCGGCAACGGCTGCGAGACGGCCGCACGCGGGCCTTGAGGGCACGGAGGACGCGACAATGGCTTTCGACGACATGGGGCTGCGCATCGTCACCAAGCGCGCGATGGGCGCGGAGATGCTCGACGCCGAGACCGAGCTCGAGCTCGCCCGCGCCTGGCGCAACGACGGCGACGAGAAGGCGCTGCACCGGCTGGTCAACGCCTACATGCGCCTCGCGATCTCGATGGCCTCGAAGTACCGCCGCTACGGCGCGCCGATGCCCGACCTGATCCAGGAGGCGGGTGTGGGGCTGATGAAGGCCGCCGAGAAGTTCGACCCCGACCGCGGCGTGCGCTTCTCGACCTATGCGGTCTGGTGGATCAAGGCGTCGATCCAGGATTACGTGATGCGCAACTGGTCGATGGTGCGCACCGGCTCGACCTCGTCGCAGAAGGCGCTGTTCTTCAACCTGCGCCGGGTGCGCGCCAAGCTCGAGCGCGAGGCGGGTGCCAGCGGCGAAGTCGTCGATGGTTACCGCCTGCGCGAGATGATCGCCGAGGAGATCGGCGTGCCTTTGCGCGACGTCGAGATGATGGACGCGCGGCTCGCGGGCTCGGATTTCTCGCTCAACGCCCAGCAGGCGGGCGAGGAGGGGCGCGAATGGGTCGAGACGCTGATGGACGAGGCGCCCCAGGCCTCCGAGACGGTGACGCGGCGTGCCGACATCGACCGGGTGCGCGGCTGGCTGACCGATGCCCTGGGCGCGCTCAATGCCCGCGAGCGGATGATCATCGTCGAGCGCAAGCTGCGCGACGAGCCGCGGACGCTCGAGAGCCTCGGCATCGAGCTCGGGCTCAGCAAGGAGCGGATCCGCCAGCTCGAGGCTCAGGCCCTGACAAAGCTGCGCAAACGTCTTGAAACCGTTACCGGTTCGGCGGCAGAACTTCTGGTCACCTCCTGAAAACCGCGTGACCCTGCCGGAGGCGCGTGGCATAGTCCCGCGCACGACGGCAGGGGAGAAAAGGCGATGCGGGTTCGGCTCCGTACGGCTGCGTTGCTGGTTTTTGTCCTCCTGCCGGTCGGGTTCACCGCCGATCTGGCTCTGACTTTCGCTGCTGAGCGCACGACGATCGATGCCTTCGTCGAGGCCTCCGCCGATGCGGGGGTCGTGGTTCTCGGCGAGCGCCACGACAATCCGGTCCACCACGACAATCAGGCGCGGATCGTGGCAGCACTTCGGCCCGACGCGCTGGTCTTCGAGATGATCCCTCAGGAGAACGAGGACGAGGTGAACGCCCTGCGCGTGGCCGGCGCCTCGCGCACCGAGATCGCCGCGGCGCTCGACTGGGAGGCGAGCGGCTGGCCCGACTTCGACTACTACGCCGAGATCCTCGAGGCGGCGCCCGAGGCGCGGGTCTTCGGCGGCGGCCAGCCTAGCGCCGACGTGCGGCGGGCGTCGATGGAGGGCGCGGCCGGCGCCTTCGGGCCCGACGCCGCGATCTACGGCCTCGACCTGCCGCTCGAGCCCGAGGAGCAGGCGGCGCGCGAGGCTCTGCAGGCGGCGGCGCATTGCGGGGCGCTTCCGCCCGAGGTGCTGCCCGGCATGG
>JBBQRM010000053.1:0-11087 GCA_038214855.1 Rhodobacterales bacterium
AGCCGGGCGTGAGCGGCTGTAGCGTTTCACCCATGCGTGCGTCCGATGCTGCCGTCGGTTTGTGTTCAACAGCTTGAATCTACAGCGCTTTCAGGCGCACGCAACCATTCTCGCCCATTTGGATGAATAAGCCGGGATGAGGACATCGTGGCGCTCTGCTGCGAGGCCTGGAACAACCTGATCGAACGACCTTGGAAGATCATGTCCATCGGGATGCGGGAATGGGCACATGGGTGAGGCTCAGTGAAGATTGGTATTAAGGGTAGAAAGAGCCCGGATTTTCAATGTCTGCGGCGCAATAATCACACGAGACGAGGCATCCCAAAATCGGTGACGTCGATCTATACTCGATGACCCCGGCTATGGCATACGGGAGACCCAGGATAAGGCGGATGGGGAGAAAAGTTCGCGAGTTGATGCCGAAGGTGTCAGAGTGACCGCGCAGACCGGACGGTGGCCGCCTCACCCCGGGGGCAAGACTGGCGTTCTTGTAAATCGCCTCTGGGTCCGCGGAGCGGCGTTCATCGAAACCTGGCGCTTCTGCAAGCCCTCTACTTCTTCAGTGCGAGCTTCGGCTGCAGAACGTCGATCCCGAGCGCGCGGCCGACGGCGGCATAGGTAAGATGTCCCGCATGGGTGTTCAGCCCGGCGAGCAGGTGCGGGTCGGCCTCGCAGGCGGCGCGCCAGCCGTGGTCGGCGAGCGCCAGCATGAAGGGCATCGTGGCGTTGCCGAGGGCGATGGTCGAGGTCCGCGCCACGGCGCCGGGCATGTTCGCCACGCAATAGTGCATGATGCCGTCCACCTCGTAGATCGGGTCGTCGTGGGTGGTGGGCTTTGATGTCTCGAAGCAGCCGCCCTGGTCGATGGCCACATCGACGATGGCCGCTCCCGGGCGCATGTTGCCGAGATCGGCGCGGGAGACGAGCTTGGGGGCTGCGGCACCGGGGATGAGCACGGCGCCGATGACCATGTCGGCGCGGGCGACAAGCTCCTCGGTGTTGCCCTTCGAGGCGTAGCGGGTGCGGAAGCTGCTGCCGAAGACGTCGTCGAGGTAGCGCATCCGGGCGAGCGACATGTCGAGCACCACCACCTGCGCGCCCATGCCGGCGGCGACGCGCGCGGCATGGGTGCCGACGACGCCGCCGCCGATCACCACGACGCGCGCGGGTCCGACACCCGGCACGCCGCCCATCAGCACGCCGCGCCCGCCGTTGGCCTTCTGCAGCGTCCAGGCGCCCATCTGCGGCGCGAGCCGGCCTGCGACCTCGGACATCGGCGCGAGCAGCGGCAGGCCGCCGGCCCGGTCGGTGACGGTCTCGTAGGCGATGGCGGTGACGCCGCTCGCGAGCAGGTCGCGGGTCTGGTCGGGATCGGGGGCGAGGTGGAGGTAGGTGAAGAGGATCTGGCCCTCGCGCAGGCGGGCGCGCTCCTCCGCCTGCGGCTCCTTTACCTTCACCACCATCTCGGCACGGGCGAAGACCTCCTCGGCGGTGGCGACCATCTCGGCGCCGACGGCGGTGTAGTCCGCATCCGGGAATCCCGATCCCGCGCCGGCGCCGGTCTCGATCAGCACCGCATGTCCGTGCGAGATGGCCTCGCGCGCGGCGGCCGGCGTGAGGCCGACGCGGTATTCCTGGTTCTTGATCTCCTTGGGGCAGCCGATCAGCATGGGGTCCTCCGTCATCTTTGTCGCCTCTGGCGGGCGCCCGCAGCCTTAGCCGCTCCGCCGGGCGGCGTGAACCAGCAAGGCGGTCCTCCTGGTAAATATCCTTGCCGGAGGCATCCCCCGCCTCAATCGAGCGCCCAGAGCCCCAGGTAGAGCGCGCCCATGCCGCCGGCGATGGCGGCGAGCATGCTTCGGGTCGCAGCACCGATGGCGAGTGCCGCGAGTGCTGCGACGAGGCGGGGCGCATCGAGCTCGCCTTCCGTGGCCGCGGGCCAGACCACCATCGGCGCCACCAGCCCCGGCATGACCGCCACCGGCACGAAGGCGAGGAGCCGTCCGGCCCAGGGCGGCAGGCGCCGGTCGCCCAGCAGCCCGATGAACGAGAAGCGGATGAGAAAGGTCCCCGCGCCGACAACGACGATCACCGTCCAGATCGCCGCGTCCCTCACCGCCGCCGCTCCAGCGCCATCTCGACGCCGGCGCCGGTGAGCATCGCCAGCCCCGCCGCCACCAGGAGCCCGAGGCCGAACGGCATCCGCGCCAGCGCCAGCGCCGCGGCAACCGACACCACCGCCGCCGCCAGATGCGCCGGACGCCGAAGTGCCGGTGCTACGATGGCGATGAAGGTGATCGGCACCGCGAAGTCGATCGCGAAACCCGCAGGGATCGCCGCTCCCGCCACGGCGCCGGCGTAGGAGGCGAGATACCATGGGCCGCAGACGGCGGTGGCGGCGCCGAAGAAGTATCCCAGCTTCTCGGCCGGGGTCATCGGCGGCGGCAGCGCGAAGCGATGAATGGCGACGCCGTAGGTCTGGTCGACCAGCACGTAGGCGAGCAGGGCGCGCTGCCAGAGAGCGGCTCCGCCGACATGCGCGGCCATCGAGGCCGAGTACATCGCCATGCGCAGGTTGACCGCGAGCGCCGTGACAATGACGATCAGCACCGGGGCGTTTTCGCTCAGGAGCTGGAGGGCGATGAACTGCGCCGCCCCCGCGATGACGCCGATGCTCATCCCCATGATCTGCGCCAGCGACCAGCCGGCCTCGGCCGCCGCCTGGCCGAAGAGCAGCGCGAAGGGCACGATCACCACCATGAACGGGATGCTGTCGCGCAGGCCCCGGAGATAGGCTGCGCGGCTGGGGGAAACTCGCATGGACGCTCTCGCTTCGGGGTGCGGCCTCGTCTATCGTGGCGCCCGTTCCGCCACAACCCGCCGCAGGCCGATGACCGAGCCCTACCTGATCGCGCCCGACCCTGCCGACCCGCGCCTCACCCGGGCGGTGACGGGCGTGGACCACGAGGGCAATACCCAAGCCCTGAGCGTGGTCGAGGAGCGGCCGCTGACGATCTATCTCAATGCGCAGGAGATCGTGACAGCGATGACCATCGGCGATCACCCCGGCTATCTGGCGGTAGGCTATCTGCGCAACCAGGGGATGCTGAGGCCCGACGATGTGATCCGCGGCGTCGATTACGACGAGGAGGTCGAGACGGTCGTCGTGCGCACCGCGCGCGCGACCGACTACGAGGCGAAGCTGAAGAAGAAGACCCGCACCTCCGGCTGTGCGGTGGGCACGGTGTTCGGCGACATGATGGCGGGGCTGGAGGGCCTGCGGCTGGAGGGCGCGCCGCTGCGCACTTCCGATCTCTATGCGCTCGCGCACGCGATCAACACCACGCCGAGCCTCTATCTCGAGGCGGGCGCGATCCATGGCACGGTGCTGTGCGAGGGCCCGCGGCCGCTGGTCTACATGGAGGATGTCGGGCGGCACAACGCGGTGGACAAGATCGCGGGATGGATGGTGCTCGAAGGCGTGGGGGCGGCGGACAAGACGCTCTACACCACCGGGCGGCTCACTTCCGAGATGGTGATCAAATGCGCGCTGATGGGCATCCCGGCGCTCGCCAGCCGTTCGGGCTTCACCGCCTGGGGGGTAGAGATCGCGCGGCAGGTGGGGCTGACGCTGATCGGGCGGATGCGGGGCCGGCGCTTCGTCTGCCTGTCGGGCGCCGAGCGGCTGGTGTGGGACGCCGATCCGGCGGCGGTGGCCGAGGAAGGCGCGCGGCACCGCCGTAAGGCCGGCGCATGACCGTCGGCGTCATCCTCGCCGGCGGCCGCGCCACGCGGATGGGCGGCGGCGACAAGGGGCTGCTGGCGCTCGGCGGCCGCAGCATCCTCGCGCAGGTGATCGAGCGGCTGGACCCGCAGGTGGACCGGCTCGCGCTCAACGCCAACGGCGATCCAGCGAGATTCGGGGATTTCGAGCTGCCGGTGCTGGCGGACGGGACGGCGGACCGTCCGGGACCGCTCGCGGGCGTGCTCGCGGGGCTCGACTGGGCCGCGGGGCTGGGCGCCGAATGGGTGGCGAGTGCGGCGGCCGACACGCCGTTCTTCCCGCGCGACCTGGTGGCGCGGCTCGAGGCGGCGCGGGCGCAGGCGGGCACGCCGCTCGCCATGGCGGTCACGCCGCGCGAGGGCGGGGGCGTGGACCGGCACCCGACCTTCGGGCTGTGGAAGGTGGCCCTGCGCGAGGACCTGCGCGCGGCGCTTGGCAGCGGCCTGCGCAAGGTCGTGGCCTGGACCGGCCCGCACGGCTGTGCCGAGGCGGTGTTCGCGGGCGAGGGCGAACCGTTCTTCAACGTGAACACGCCCGAGGACCTGGCGCGGGCGCAGGCGATGGCCGCGCGGGCATGAAGCTCTACGGCGTGACCGGCTGGAAGAACTCCGGCAAGACCACGCTGATGGAGCGGCTGGTCGCCGAGATCGGCACCCGCGGCCTCTCGGTTTCGACGGTCAAGCACGCGCACCACGCCTTCGATGTCGACCAGCCCGGCAAGGACAGTCACCGCCACCGCGAGGCGGGCGCACGCCAGGTGCTGATCTCTTCGCGCAAGCGCTGGGCGCTGATGAGCGAGGCGCGCGGCGCGGCCGAGCCCGAGCTCGCCGAGCTGCTGGCGCGGCTCGATACGGTCGATCTGGTGCTCGTCGAGGGATACAAGCGCGACCGGCATCCGAAGATCGAGGCTCGCCGCGCGGCGACGGCACAGGACCTGATAGCGGCGGGCGACGAGACGATCGAGGCGGTGGCCTCCGACGCGCCGCTCGAGGGGCTGGCGGTGCCGGTCTTCGACCTCGACGACGTGCGCGGCATCGCGAGCTTCATCCTGCGCCGGGTGGGGCTGAGGTGAGGCATTTCGACCGGCATGTCGTGGTGGACTGGTCGTCGCGCGCCGTGCCGTCGCCGGAGCGTCCGTCGCGGGACGCGATCTGGGCGGGCGTGGCCGGCGAGGCCCCGCGCTACTTCCGCACCCGCGCCGCGGTCATGGACTGGCTCGGCACGTGGCTTGGGCAGGAGCGGGCGGCGGGGCGGCGGGTGCTGGTCGGGTTCGACTTCCCCTTCGGCTATCCGCGGGGCTTCGCCGCGGCGCTGACCGGGCGGGCGGAGGCGCGCGCAGTCTGGGCGCATCTGGCGGACGCGGTCGAGGACGGGCCGCAGAACGGCAACAACCGCTTCGCCGTGGCCGCGGAGATCAACCGCGGGTTTCGGGGCGCGGGGCCGTTCTGGGGGCGTCCGGCGGGTCAGGCGCAGGAAGGGCTCGGGACGACCAGGAGCGACTTCGCGGGGTTGCCGGAGCACCGGCTGACGGAGCTTGCGGCGCGGGGCCCGAAGAGCTGCTGGCAGCTGAGCGGCGCGGGCTCGGTCGGGGGGCAGGTGCTGACGGGCCTGCCGGCGCTCCACCGGCTGCATGCGGCGCTTGGGGAGGACTGCGCGGTCTGGCCGTTCGAGGGCGGGTTCGCGGTGCCGGAGGCGCGGGTCGTGCTGGCGGAGGTCTATCCGTCGCTGCTGGCGGAGGCGGTGAAGCGGACTCAGGACGAGATCGCGGACCGTGCGCAGGTGCGGCTGCTAGCGGAGGCGCTGGCGGGGCTCGATGCGCGGGACGGGCTGGGGGCGCTCTTCGCAGCGCCCGATCTCGGGGCGGCGGAGCTCGAGGCGGCGGCGCGCGAGGAGGGGTGGATCCTGGGGGTGGGGCACGAGGCGGCGCTGCGCGGTGCCGCGCACGAGCAGGCCCTTCGGGCGGCCGACCGGCTGGACGTGCCGGCACTGCGCGACGACTGCTTTGCGCTGCCGCCGGGGGTGGATTGGGTGCCGATGGAGGCGGCGCTCGCGCGGCTGCGCGAGCGGCTGGCCTGCGTGGTGGAGACCGAGGTCGTGCCGCTGACGGCGGCCGCGGGGCGGGTGCTGGCGGCGCCGGTCAGCGCGCGCCGCGCGCATCCGCCGGCGGCGAATTCGGCGGTGGACGGCTACGGCTTCGCCCAGGCGGGGCTGGGGGAGGCGCCGCATGTCCTGCCGCTGGTCGCGGGTCGGGCGGCGGCGGGGGTGCCGTTCGCGCGGTCGGTGCCGGAGGGATACGCAGTCCGCGTGCTGACCGGGGCGGCGCTGCCGCAAGGCATCGACACCGTGGTGCTCGACGAGGACGTGGCGGCGGAGGCGGGGACGGTGCGCTTCGGACGCGGGCTGAGGCGCGGCGCCAACGTGCGCGCGGCCGGCGAGGACGTGGCGGCGGGGGCGGAGGTTCTGGCGGCGGGGGCGAGGCTCGCGCCGCAGGATCTGGCGCTGGCGGCCGCCGTGGGGCTGGGGGAGCTGCCGGTGCGGCGTGCACTTCGGGTCGCGGTGCTGTCGACGGGCGACGAGCTGCGCGCGCCGGGGGAGCCGGTCGCGGCGCATCAAATTCACGACGCGAACCGGCCGATGCTGCTGGCGATGCTGCGGGGCTGGGGGATGGCGGCGGTGGACCTCGACCAGGCGGCGGACACGGCGGAGGCGGTGGCCGCTTCGCTCGACCGGGGGGCGACGGAGGCCGATGCGATCCTGACGACCGGGGGCGCCTCGGCGGGGGACGAGGATCATGTGGCGGCGCTGCTTCGGCGGCGGGGGACGCTCAATGTCTGGCGGATCGCGATCAAGCCGGGGCGGCCGCTGGCGCTGGGAACCTGGAGCGGCAAGCCCGTCTTCGGGCTGCCGGGCAATCCGGTGGCCGCCTTCGTCTGCGCGCTCATCTTCGCGCGGCCGGCGCTGGGGGTGATGGCGGGGCGGCCTTGGGAGAGCCCGCGGGGGGTGATGCTGCCGGCGGCCTTCGCGAAGAAAAAGAAGCCGGGGCGGCGGGAATACCTGCGGGCGCGGCTGAACCGGGAGGGGGCGGTGGAGGTCTTCGCCTCGGAAGGGTCGGGGCGGGTCTCCGGGCTCGTCTGGGCGCGGGGGCTGGTGGAGCTGGGCGACGAAGCCCGGACGGTCTCGCCCGGCGATCCGGTGCGCTATCTGGCCTTCTCGGAATTCGGGGTCTGAGGCCGCGGCGGGGTGTACAACATCGGGCGTTTCACGGTGAAATAGGTTAACGGCCGTGCAACCGCAATGGGTTACACGTGCGGTTTTACGGTCTGTTAAGTTTTGTCCATGGCCTTGCCCTGCCCTCTGTGGGCTCTTCCCCGGTCCGTTGCCCGGAGCCGCAGGCCGGACGGCAAGGGGCGCCGAGCTTCTCGAAGGCCGCAATCCGGGCGCGCGCGCCCCGATCCGTCAAGGGGCTCAGTCGAACGAGCCGCTGAGCCGCGCGAGCAGCATGAAGGCGCGGCCGGAGCGGGTGTCGGCCAGCGCGCGGAGTTGATCGTCGCTGGCGCCGGCCGCGAATTCCTGGAGCACCGCGTCGAAGCGGCGCTGGAGAAACAGCGCGGTGTCGCGGAAGATCGGATCGGACTTCATCAGGTCGCGCGCGGTGCCGAGGGCCGCCTCGTCGCGGATGGCGCCGACGCCTGCGACCTCCGCGCCGCGCGTGCCGGAGATAAAGCGGCGCCAGTCGTCGGGATCGGCGGGCGGGACCGCGAGGTCGTCCATGAACACGCCCTCCTGCGACAGCAGGTTCAGCACGTCCTCGGCGGCCTGGAGCATCTGCGCGAGGGAATGGTGGCGCAAGGCCGCCTTGAGCGCGCGGAAGCCCTCGCGGTCGTCGGCGTCGCGGGGAAAGTCGAGCGCGCGGATGAGCTCGGGCCAGTCCGGCCCCCCGGCGGGCTCGGCCGGCGGCAGGAGCGGCAGGTCGGGCTGGTTGGCCGGTTCGGGCGGGCGGCGCCGCGTGGCCTGGGGTTTCGGCTCCGGCGCGGGTGCGGGTGCGGGCTGCGGCGGGCCGCCCATCGCCTCGAGGGCGGCGCGGGTCTGGGCGAGATGCGCGAGGATGCGCTCGAGCGTCTGGGTGACGTCGGGGGCGCGGGTGCCGAGCATCGCGCCCTGGACGGCGCGGTGGATGTCCTGCGGCGAGGCGGGACCGTGGTCGCGCAGGGTCGCGCGCGTCGCCTCCATCGCCTCGATCAGCGGCACGGCGAGCTCGGCCAGCGCCGCGATCACCGCGCGCTGGCGCGCCAGTTCCTCGGCGAGCCAGGCCGCGAGCCCCACGAGGATCAGCGGCAGCACCAGCGTCACGAGAAAGAACATCGCGTCGAGAAACAGCGTGCCCCGCGTCTGCGTCGCCGAGGCCACGGCGAGAAAGGCGATCGCATAGGTGCAGACGACGACGACCCAGATAAGCCCCGCGGCCAGGGCGGCGCGCTTGATGCCGCCGAGGGCCGCGAACCGCCCGCGGGCCGCGTCGAGAGAGAGTCGCGGCAGTCTCACGAAGCGCCGCGCCGCCGGATGCGCATCAGATGAAGCTCACGGAACGGACCTCGTAGGAGCGCACGCCGCCGGGGGTGCGGACCTCGACGCTGTCGCCGGGCTCCTTGCCGATCAGCGCGCGGGCGAGCGGGGATTTCATGTTCAGAAGTCCCTCCTCGATCCGCGCCTCGGCCTCGCCGACGATCTGGTAGGTCTTCTCCTCGTCGGTGTCCTCGTCGAGCAGCGCGACGGTGGCGCCGAACTTGACCGGGCCGGACAGGCGGGCGACGTCGATGATCTCGGAGCGGGCAATCATGCTCTCGAGCTCCTTGATGCGGCCCTCGATGAAGCTCTGCTTCTCGCGCGCGGCGTGGTATTCGGCGTTCTCGCTGAGATCGCCGTGCTCGCGGGCCTCGGCGATCGCGCGGATCACCGCCGGGCGCTCCACCGACTTCAGCGTCTTCAGTTCCGCATCGAGCCGCGCGAAGCCCTTCGCGGTCATCGGGATCTTCTCCATCCGGGTTCTCCGTCGCGCGGGCGGCCGACAACCGCCGACCCGCCCCAAAACAGCCGGAAGGCCGGAGCGTGAGCGCCGGCCGACCTTGCGGCACCGCAGCACCGCTTGCTAGGAAGCATATGAGCGGCGCCAATCGACTGCAAGCGCCAGAACGACCTGCGTGATCGCCCTGCGTGTCAAAGCGCCTGCGGCACGGCGTCGATTGACCGGGTGCGAAGGACCGCGCTACGCCGGGGGTGCGGGGGAGGAGTATGCACATGGCCGAAGTCGAGCGCGAGGCGGTGGACTACGACGTGGTGATCGTCGGTGCGGGGCCCGCGGGCCTGTCGGCGGCGATCCGCGTGAAGCAGCTCGACCCCGAGCTGAGCGTCGTGGTGATCGAGAAGGGCTCGGAGGTCGGCGCGCACATCCTGTCGGGCGCGGTGCTCGACCCGGTCGGGCTCGACGCGCTGATCCCCGACTGGCGCGAGCGGGGCGCGCCGATCCACACGAAGGTGACGCAGGACCGCTTCTATCTGCTGGGCGAGGCGGGCCACGTCCGCGTGCCGAACTGGCCGATGCCGCCGCTGATGAAGAACCACGGCAACTACATCGTCTCGATGGCCAACGTCTGTCGCTGGATGGCGGGCGAGGCCGAGGCTCTGGGCGTGGAGATCTTCCCCGGCATGGCGGCGAGCGCGCTGGTCTGGGGCGAGGGCGACACCGTGCTGGGCGTCGTCGCGGGCGAGTTCGGGCTGAACCCCGACCGGACGCCGGGGCCGAACTACGAGCCGGGGATGGAGCTGCGCGGCAAGTACGTGTTCCTCGCCGAAGGGGTCCGCGGCAGCCTGTCGAAGCAGGTGATCGTGCGCCACGACCTGCAGCGTTACCGCGAGCCGCAGAAATACGGCCTCGGCATGAAGGAGATCTGGGAGATCGACCCCGCGAACCACGTGGAGGGCCAGGTCACCCACACGATGGGTTGGCCGCTGGGGCGCAACGCCGGCGGCGGGTCGTTCATGTACCACGCGGAAGGCAACCAGGTGCATCTGGGCTTCGTCGTGCACTTGAACTACGCGAACCCGCACGTCTTCCCCTATGCCGAGTTCCAGCGCTTCAAGCATCACGACCTGATCGCGCCGGTGCTCGCGGGCGGCAAGCGGGTCGCTTACGGGGCGCGCGCGATCTCGGAGGGCGGCATCCAGTCGCTGCCTAGGGTCGTGTTCCCCGGCGGCGCGCTGCTCGGCTGCGCCGCGGGGATGGTGAACGTGCCGCGGATCAAGGGCAACCACAACGCGATGCGCTCGGGGTTCGCGGCTGCGGAGGCGGCGGTCGCCGCGATCCGCGAGGGGCGGCAGGGCGACACGCTCGACGCCTATGCCTCGGAGGTGACCTGGGGGGCGATCGCGCGCGACCTCAAACGCGTGCGCAACGTCAAGCCGCTGTGGTCGCGCTACGGGCTCGCGACCTCGATGATCCTGGGCGGGGCGGACATGTGGATCAACACGATCTTCGACAACCTCAGCCCGCTCGGCGACATGAAGCACGGCAAGACCGACGCCGAGGCCACGGGGGAGGCGGCGAAGTACGAGCCGATCGACTATCCCAGGCCCGACGGGGTGCTGAGCTTCGACCGGCTGACCAGCGTCGCCTTCTCCGGCACCAACCACGCGGAGGACCAGCCCTGCCATCTGGTGCTGAAGGACCCGGCGGTGCCGATCGCGGTCAACCTGCCGCGCTTCGACGAGCCGGCGCAGCGGTATTGTCCGGCCGGGGTCTACGAGGTGCTGCGCGACGACGACGGCGGCAATCCGCGGTTCCAGATCAACTTCCAGAACTGCGTCCACTGCAAGGCCTGCGACATCAAGGACCCGAGCCAGAACATCGTCTGGACGACGCCGCAGGGGGGCGACGGGCCGAACTATCCGAACATGTGACCGCGCCCGGCGCGCGGCGCGATTGAAACGCCCGCGCGGGCGACATAGTGTGCGCCAGCCTCGCCGAGAAGGAGACCGCAAGTGCCCAGCACTCTCGCCCGATACGCAAGCGGTGCCTGGATCGCCGTGGCGGTGGCGCTGGCGTCGCCCGCGGCGGGCGCCGGTCTGCCGGGGGCCTATCTCGCGGCGATGCAGGCGGACTTCCGCAACGATTACACGAGCGCCGAGCGCTATCTGGAGCGGGCGCTGCGGCTCGACCCGCAGAACGTCGTGCTGCTCCAGAGTGCGATCGTAGCGCGGGTGGCGCAGGGCGAGGTCGCGGCGGCGCGGCCGTTCGCGGACACCCTCG
>JBBQRM010000054.1:0-11069 GCA_038214855.1 Rhodobacterales bacterium
GTCGCCGCGGTCGAGAGCCAGGGCAAGCAGGACGAGGTGGCGGTCTTCGGCTGGGACCTCACCCAGCAGGCGATCGCCGGCATCGACGCGGGCTACGTGAAGGCCGTGGTCCAGCAGAGCCCGTACGGCATGGGCGAGGCCGCGGTCGAGGCGCTGGAGGCGGCGACCGGGGGCGGCGAGGTCGAGCCGCAGATCGACGTGCCCGTCACGATCGTCACGCAGGAGAACGTGGACGAGTTCCGCTCGATCTTCGAGTGAAGCCTTTGGCCCCGCCCCGCGGGCGGGGCCAGCCCGCGGAAACCGCGAGGATCGCGACGTGAGCGTGCAGGAAAGACCGCAGGAGCCGCGCATCCGTCTGCGCGGCATCGTCAAGAGCTTCGGCTCGGTCGAGGCGCTCAGGGGCGTGGATCTCGACCTGTGGCCGGGTGAATGCCTGGGTCTGGTCGGCGACAACGCGGCGGGCAAGTCGACGCTGACCAAGATCGTCTCGGGCACCTATCTCGCCGACGACGGCACGATCGAGATGGACGGCAGGCCGCTCAGGATAGCCGGGCCGACCGATGCGCGGGCGGCGGGGATCGAGATGGTCTTCCAGGACCTGAGCCTCTGCGACCACATCGACGTCGCCGGCAATCTGTTTTTGGGGCGCGAGCCGTCGCGCGGACCGTTTCTCGACCGGCGGCGGATGCGCGAGGAGGGGCGGCGGATGCTCGACGCGCTCCAGATCCGCATCCCGCGGCTGAACGCCAAGGTCGCGCAGCTGTCCGGCGGCCAGCGGCAGTCGATCGCCATCGCGCGCGCCGCGGCCTTCGAGCCGCGGGTGCTGATCATGGACGAGCCCACCAGCGCGCTCGCCGTCGCCGAGGTCGAGGCCGTGCTCGCGCTCATCAACCGGGTCAAGGCCACGGGCGTCTCGGTGATCCTGATCACCCACCGGTTGCAGGACCTGTTCCGGGTCTGCGACCGGATCGCGGTGATGTACGAGGGCACAAAGGTCGCAGAGCGAAAGGTCGGCGAGACCGACCTCGAGGACCTCGTGCATCTCATCGTCGGGGAGAAGCTGGAGTGAGCTATTCCGAACGCCGCGAGGGCAACGCCTTCGCCGACCGGTTCGCCGAAAACGCGCAGGTGCTGTCGATCCTCGCGTTCTTTCTCGCCTGCCTGGTGGTGTTCACCATCGGCAGCGAGAACTTCCTTTCGCTCGGCAACTTCCTCAACGTGCTGCGCCAGGCCGCGCCGATCCTCGTCGTCGCGGTGGCGATGACCTTCGTGATCGTCACCGCCGGCATAGACCTGTCGGTCGGCAGCCAGGTCGCGCTGGTGAACGCGGTCTGCGCGATCCTGCTCGCGGGAGGCTGGCCCTGGGTGCCGGTGGTGATCGGCATGCTCGGCTTTGGCGCAGCCATTGGCCTCGCGCAGGGCTGGTTCGTCGCCTATCAGGGGATCCCCGCCTTCATCGTCACGCTGGCGGGCCTGTCGATCCTGCGCGGGGTGGCACTCTATCTGACCGAGGGTTATTCGGTACCGGTGCCGCCGATCGAGGGCTTCTACTTCATCGGCCGGGGCAGCGTGCTCGGCGTGCCGTTCCCGGTGCTGATCGCGGTCGCGGTCGTGGCGGCGGGATATGTCGTGCTCGGGACCACCAAATACGGGCGCCAGGTCGTCGCGGTGGGGTCGAACCCGGAGGCGGCGCGGCGGGTGGGGATGCCGGCGCGCTGGGTGACGGCCTCGGTCTACGGCGTCGCGGGGGCGGCCTCGGCGCTGGCCGGGCTGATGATCGCGGCCCGGCTCGGATCGGGCTCGTCGAACGCCGCCGTGGGCTTCGAGCTGCAGGTGATCGCGGCCGTGGTGCTTGGCGGCACGTCGCTGATGGGCGGGCGCGGCACGATCCTGGGCACCACCCTCGGCGCGCTGACGATCGCTGTGATCGGCAACGGGCTGATCCTGCTGCACATCTCGCCCTTCTTCACCCAGATCGTCACCGGGGCGATCATCCTCGTCGCGATCTGGCTCAACACCCGCATCTTTTCCGCGCGCCTGCCGTCGCGGCGGAGGAAGACATGAGCGAGCTCAGTCAGGCGCATGTCGGCTCCGGGCTGGTGATGACGGTGCTCGGGCCCATCCCGGTCGCGGATCTCGGCATGACGCTGATGCACGAGCACATCCTCAACGACTGTTCCTGCTGGTGGAACCCGCCGGGGGCCGAGCGCGCGCATCTGGCCGAGGCGCCGCTCACGCCCGACATCCTGTGGGAGCTGCGACAGGACCCGTTCGCGAACAAGGCCAACCTCGCGCTCGACGACGAGGCGGCGGCGGTGGCGGACCTCAAG
The DNA here is from genome assembly GCA_038214855.1 of Rhodobacterales bacterium. GTDB lineage: Bacteria > Pseudomonadota > Alphaproteobacteria > Rhodobacterales > Rhodobacteraceae > Amaricoccus. The sequence continues at coordinate 2,331 of JBBQRM010000054.1, forward strand.
CTCTTCGCGGCGGAGGGCGGGCGGAGCGTGGTCGATCCGACCTGCCGCGGCATCGGCCGCAATCCAGCCGGCCTCGTGCGGATCGCGCGCGCGACCGGGCTCAACCTGGTCATGGGCGCCGGCTACTACCTCGAGAGCTCGCATCCGCCCGAGCTCGCGGCGATGTCCGTGGACGCGATCGCCGATCAGATCACGGCCGAGGCGCGCGAGGGCGTGGAGGGCGTGCGCATCGGGCTGATCGGTGAGATCGGGGTCTCGTCGGATTTCACGCCGGCCGAGCGCCGGTCGCTGCGCGGGGCGGCGCGGGCGCAGGTTCGCACCGGGCTGCCGCTGATGGTGCACCTGCCCGGCTGGTTCCGCCTCGGGCACGAGGTGCTTGACATGATCGAGGCCGAGGGCGCGGACCCGCACCACACGGTGCTCTGCCACATGAACCCCAGCCACGACGATTTCGCCTATCAGCGCGGCCTGGCCCGGCGGGGGGCGTTCATCGAATACGACATGATCGGCATGGACTTCTTCTATGCCGACCAGCAGGTGCAGTGCCCCGACGACGAGGCGGCGGCAAGCGGCATCCTCCGCCTGATCGACGCGGGGCTGGGCGACCGGGTCCTGCTGAGCCAGGACGTGTTCCTCAAGATGATGCGCACTTGGCACGGGGGCAACGGCTATGCCCATGTCCCGCGGCACTTCCTGCCGCGGCTGGTGCGGCACGGGCTCGACCCGGAGGCGGCGAGGGCGCTGCTGACCGACAATCCGGCGCGGGTGTTCTGCGGCGAAAGGGCGGGGTAGGGCGGCCGCGGCAGGGGCTTCTATCGGGCCGGACCGGGCCAAGTGTCCGGTGGACACTTGGCCCGGTCCGTTGCCCGGAGCCGTAAGGCGGAGGGCAAGGGGCGTGGAGATTTCCCGGATGCTGCAATCGGGGCGCGCACGTCCGGGCGGGTGCGAGCAATCGCGCCCGCCGTCACGCCGCAGGCGTGCCTCCGGCACGACGGGCGGGCGGGCGCGCCCCGACTAGTCACGGGACAAATCGGGGGAAGGGAAGAGAGGGCGGAACCTGACGCTGTGGTGCCGTTCGACGTCTCGCTAACCCCTACCGCCGCTTGGCAAACTCCGCGAAGGCGTCGGCGAAGTCGGGGTGCCAGCGCGAGAGGGCGGGGCGGTTCTCGGTGATATCGCCGGCGGCCCACAGGATGCGACGCTCGTCGAGCGCCCGGTCGACGTCGTTGTCGGGGCACAGGATGTAGAATTCCCCCGCCGCCAGCCGCTCGAGCATGAAGTCGGCGGTCTGCTCGGGCGTCCAGGCGGCATCGGGCTTGTCGGTCCGGCCCTGCGCGGTCAGCCCGGTGAAGACGAAGCCGGGGATCAGCAGATGCGCGCTCAGCCGCGCGCCGGGCGTGGTGCGCAGCTCGTGCGCCAGGGCTTCCGCAAAGGCCTTCACGCCCGCCTTGGCGACGTTGTAGGCCGGATCGCCGGGCGGGGTGGTGATGCCCTGCTTGGAGCCGGTGACGATCACCAGCCCCTCGCGGTCGCGGGCGATCATCCCGGGCACGAAGGCGCGCGCGCCGAGGATCACCCCCCAGAGGTTCGTCTCGATCACCCTTGTCCAGGCCTCCGCCGGGCCGAACATGCCGCTGCCGGGCTGGATGCCGGCGTTGAGCATCAGCACGTCGGTGCCGCCGAAGCGCTTGGCGACCGCCGCCTCCAGCCGTTCGAGCGCGTCCTCGCGGCGTACGTCGGTCTCGACCGCCATGACGCTCGCGGCGCCCTCCGGGGACGCGGCCGCGACGCGCTCGGCTGCGGCGGCGAGACGCTCGGCTCCGAGATCGGCGACGCAGACGGCGAGGCCGAGCCGAGCGAAGCGCTCGGCCGCGGCGAGGCCGATGCCGGAGGCGCCGCCGGTGACGGTGGCCGTGGCGCCGGGGACAAGCGCGGGATGGTTCATGAGGTCAGGCTCCTTCGGTATGGCCGGTCAGCGCCGCGACGATCCGGTCCATCGCGAGCATTCCGGGATCGTCGAGGCCGCGGCTGCGCTCGGCGAAGATGCGGGCGCGCCCGACGGTGGCGGGGCGATCGCGGAAGTCCGCCAGTGCGCCGGCGGTGGCGCCGCGGGCGGCCTCGGCTACCGCTGAGGGATCGTCGAGGCCGTCGGTCGCGCGTGCCACGGCATCGAGGCTGTCGAGTACGGTCTTGCCGCCGAGCTCGGACTTGCCGCGGGCGGCCATCGCGTCGCGCGCCGCGGCGACGAGGCCCGAGATCTCCGCCGCCTCGACCGCCTCGCGGCCGCGCAAGCTCTTGGCCGCAGCCATCAGCCCGGTCGCGAGCAGCGTGCCAAAGGAGGAGCCCGAGGTCTTCGTGAAGGCCTGGGCGCAGCGCATCAGCGCCTGACCGAGATCCGCGGGCAGGTCGGCTGTGCCCGCATCGACCAGGCGCATCCCGCGGGTCATGGTCACGCCGAGATCGCCATCGCCCAGGGACGCGTCGGCGGCGTTCAGCGCCTCGGCCTCGCGCTCCATCGCCGCGGAAAGCCGCGCGATCCCGGCCTGGAGCGCCGCAAGCTCGAGCGCCATGCTCAGACCTTCCAGAAGGCGCAGTCGCAGGGCGCGCGCAGCAGCGGCTCGAGCTCGTCGTCGAGCGCGAGAAGCGTGATCGAGACCCCCGCCATCTCCATCGAGGTGGCGTAGCGGCCGACGAGCGGCATCACGATCTCCGCACCCAGGCCCGCGATCCGGCGCGCGACCACGCGGTAGAGGATGTAGAGCTCCTCGAGCGGCGTGGCACCCAGGCTGTTGACCAGCACCGAGACGCGCGCACCGCGCCCCGGCTCCGCATCGGCGAGCAGGCGGTCCATCATCTCGCCCGCGATGGCGTCGGCCGGGCGCAGCTTGTCGCGCCAGACGCCGGGTTCGCCGTGGAGCCCCATGCCCATCTCCATCTCGTCCTCGGCGATCTCGAAGGTGGGCCGGCCCGCCTGCGGCACGGTGCAGGAGGTGAGTGCCGCGCCGATCGAGCGGCAGGCATCGGCGGCCTCCTGGGCTATGGCGGTGACCGCAGCGAGGTCGCGCCCCTGCTCGGCGGCGGCGCCGGCGAGCTTGTAGGCGTAGACGAGCCCCGCGACGCCGCGGCGCTTCTCGCGTTCGGCGGGCGGCGCCGAGGCGATGTCGTCGGCGAGCAGCACCGTCGTGGTCGCGATGTCCTCCATCTCGACCAGATCGCCGGCCATGTCGAAGTTCATCACGTCGCCGCCGTAGTTGCCGTAGAGCCTCAGCACCCCCGCGCCCCGGTCGGCTGCGCGGATCGCCTCGGCCATCTGCTCGGCGGAGGGCGAGGCGAAGACGTCGCCGATGGCGCAGGCGTCGAGCAGGCCGGTGCCGACATAGCCGGTGAAGACCGGCAGGTGCCCCGAGCCGCCACCGCTGACGATGCCGACCTTGCCGGCGCGGCCCGGCGTCGCGCGCGCGACCACCCGGCCGCTGTCGCCGTGCAGGCGGTAGTGGCCGGGATGCGCGGCGATCAGCCCTTCGAGCATCTCGTCGACATAGGCATCGGGACGGTTGAGGATCTTCTTCATGGCGGATCTCCGGTGGCGGAAGCGGCGAGCGGCGGCGCCTGCGGGCGGCGGCGCCGGCCGGGCAGGGGGCGGGTGTTCACGATCATCACGAAGATGAGCAGCGCCCCCCAGATCAGCTCGCGGGCGAAGTTCGAGACCCCGAGCATGTTGAGCCCGCTCGACAGGAACTGCAGCGACAGCACCGCGAGCACCACGCCCACGATCCGCCCGTAGCCGCCATAGGGGTTCACGCCCCCCAGCACCGCGATCAGCACCGCGAGCAGGAGGTAGCTCGATCCGTAATCCGCCTTGGCCGAGTTCGCCCGGCTCATCACCACCAGCCCCGCCACCGCCGCGAGCCCGCCCGACAACACATAGACCCGGAGGAGCACGCCGCGCACGTCCACCGCCGCGAAGCGCGCGGCGAGCGGGTTCGCGCCCAGGAGCTGCACCCTCAGCCCGAAGGCGGTACGGCCGAGCAGCCAGGCGAGCCCCGCGGCCAGCAGCGCGAACAGGATCAGCGGCGCGGGGATGCCCCAGACCAGGCCGTTGCCGATGAAGGCCACCGCCGGCGGCAGGCCCATCACAGCACTTCCCCCCGTCATCGCCACCGCAAAGCCGGTGAAGATCAGCCCGGTGCCGAGCGTCGCCAGGATCGGCGGCAGGCCGAAGACCGCGACCGCCACGCCGTTCGCGAGCCCCGAAGCGACCCCCACCGCCAGCGACGCCGCGAAGGCCGCGGCGATCCACAGCCCCGCCTCCGGCCCCGCCGCCGCGGGCCCCGCGAAGCGCGTGAGGATCAGCGCCGCGACGATGGACGACAGGTTCGCGATCCCCACCACCGACAGATCGATGCCGCCGGTCAGCATCGCGGCCGTCATCGCCAGCGCCAGGATCGCGAATTCCGGGAACTGGAACGCCATCGAGGTGAGGTTCTGCGCGGAGGCGAACCGCTCCGGCGCGAGTGCTGCCATGCCCGCGAAGATCGCCACCGCGATCACCGCGAGCCGCCCTTCGGGCGAGGCCGCGGCGCGGGCGAGCGCGCGCTTCACGCCGCGCGCGCCGCGGCGCGCCGCGCCTGCCAGGCCGGCACCCCGGTGCCGACCAGGATCAGCACGCCGATCGCCACCGACTGCCAGGTCGAGGGGATGCCGAGCACGATCAGGCTGTTGCTCACCAGCACGATCAGCGCCACCCCGAGCAGCGTCCCGGTCAGCGTCCCGTAACCGCCGGCGAGCCGGGCGCCGCCGAGGACCACCGCCGCGATCACCGACAGCTCCAGCCCCACCAGGTCGAACGGATTGGCGACGCGGGCCATCGAGGCGTGGATGATCCCGGCGAGCCCCGCCAGCGCCCCGACATAGACATAGACGAAGAACTGCACCCGGCGCACGTCGATGCCGATGCGCCGCGCGCTCTCGACCGAGCCGCCGACCGCAAAGATCGCGCGCCCCAGCATCGTGCGGTGCAAAATGAACCAGGTCAGCACCACCACCGCCACCAGCGCCGCGAAGGCCCACGGCAGCGAGTAGAACGACCCGTCGGCATTGGTGCCGCGCAGCATCGTCAGCCGCGAGAAATCGCGCATGCCGGGCGGCAGGTTCGAGATCAGCCGGCTGCCGACGAAGGTGAGCAGGAAGCCGCGGAACACCGACAGCGTGCCGAGCGTCACGATCAGCGTCGGCAGCCCGAAGCCCGCGATGAACACCCCGTTCACCGCCCCGAGCAAGGCGCCGAGCGCCATCGCGACGGCGAAGGCCCCCCACCACGGCATTCCCGGCGCGAAGTTCACCAGCGCGAGCGTCGTTGCATACATCGCGAAGGCCGCGACCGCGGTGAAGCTCACGTCGATCCCGCCCGAGACCAGCACCAGCATCGCGCCTGTCGCGAAGATGCCGAGCACAATGCCGCCGCGAAGGAGGTCGGTCAGCGTCGGCATCGACAGGAAGCCGGGATCGGCGATCGTGGCCAGCGCGCAGAAGGCTGCGATCACCAGCGCCACCAGCACCTCGTTGCGCGCGAAGTCGAGCCGTCTCACGAGGCGAGCCGGTGGGCGAGATCGCCCTCGGAGGTGGCGGCGGAGGCGACCTCGTCGGTGATCCGCCCGTCCTTCATCACCAGGATGCGGTGGCAGGTCGCGATCAGCTCGGGCAGGTCGTCGGAGATGACGACCACCCCCAGCCCCCGCGCCGCGAGATCGCGCACGATGCCGTGGATGTCGGCCTTCGAGCCCACGTCGACCCCCACGGTCGGACCGTTGAGCACCAGCACGCGGGGCAAGCGCGCGAGCCAGCGCGCCAGCACCACCCGCTGCTGGTTGCCGCCCGAGAGCATGCGCACCGGCGCATCGACCCGCGGCGCCGCGACGCTGAGACGCTTCAGCCATTCCGCGGCCTCCCCCCAGAGCGCAGCCAGATCGAGCCGCAGCCCATGTCCGTGCGCGTCGAGCCGGCCGACCGCGACGTTGCGCGCGATGGATTGCGTCAGAAACAGCCCCTCGGTCAACCGGTCCTCCGGCACATAGCCGATACCCGCCGCGGCCGCTGCGAGCGGGTCGCCGAGCGGCACCGCGCGCTCACCGACGCTGATCGTGCCGGCATCGGGCTCGACCAGCCCGAAGAGCGCCTTGGCAAGCTCCGTGCGCCCGCTCCCGAGCAGGCCCGAGATGCCCAGCACCTCGCCTTCATGAAGGGTGAGGCTCACGCTCTGGAACGCCCCGTCCCTGGCCAGACCCTCGACGCGCATCAGCACAGGTGCTGCCTCGCCGAGCGCCGGCGGCGGCGAGACGGCGAGCTCGCGCCCGGTCATGTGCCGGGTGAGGGCGGCGGCATCGAACTCCGAGGCCGGGCCTTCGGCGACCTTGCGGCCGTTGCGCAGCACCACGACCTTCTCGCAGACCTCGAGCACCTCGGCGAGCTTGTGGCTGACGAAGAGCACCGCCACGCCATCGGCCTTCAGCCTGCGGATGATGCCGAGCAGGCTCGCGACCTCGCGTTCGGTCAGCGCCGTCGTCGGCTCGTCCATGATGATCAGCCGCGCGTCCGAGGCCAGCGCCCGGCTGATCGCGACGAGCTGCTTGTGGGCGACCGGCAGCGTCTCGACCCGCCGGTCGAGCGGGATCGCGACGCCGACGCGGGCGAGGGCGCGCGTCGCCGTCTCGCGCACCAGGTGTCGCCGGAAGAGCCTGCGCCGGTGGCCGAGTTCCTCGCTGAAGGCGATGTTCTCGGCGACCGACAGGTTGGGAAACAGCGAGAAATCCTGAAAGATCACCTGGATCCCCGCGGCCGCCGCCTGCCGGGGCGTCAGCGCCTCGCGCGCCGCCCCGTCGATGCGGATCACACCCGCATCGGCACGCTCGACGCCCGCGAGGATCTTGATCAGCGTCGACTTGCCGCTGCCGTTCTCGCCCGCAAGGCAAACCGCCTCGCCCGGAGCGATGGCGAAGCCCACATCGTCGAGCGCCTGAACCCCGGCATAGGCCTTGGAGACGCCCGACATGTCGATGAACGGCGCATCCGCCGGCGCTTCCATCCGCTCGATCCTCCAGGCAAGGGCTTGGGGCGCGGACCGGGGCGCACCCGGTCCGCGAGGGGCTCAGAATGGATAGTCGGCCATGTTGTCCTTGGTCACCTCGACCCAGGCCTGGCCGTAGATCACCTTGCCGTCGATGGTGACGTTCTCGTAGCCCTCGAGCCCGAGGTCCATGCCCTCGGTCGGCGTCTCGCCGTTCATCACCATCACCGCGAGCTCGTTCATCGCATAGCCCGCGAGCGAGGGGTCCCAGAACGAGATCATGTCCACGGCACCCGTCTCCAGATACTGCCCCGCGATCGACGGCAGCGTCGTGCCGACGACGCAGGTGTCGTCCGTCATCCCCCGCTCCTCGACCGCAAGCCCGATGCCCGCGACATCGGTCGAGGCGCTGCCCTGGAAGCCCTTGACCTCCGGATAGGCGCGCAGCACCTCCTGCGCCTTGGCATAGGCCTGCTGCTGGTCGTCGTAGGTCTCGTTCTTGTCGCCGACGAGCGTCATGTCGGGGAAATTCGCCTCCTGATAGGCGATGGCCCCGTCCACCCACTGGTTGTGGGTCTGCGAGGTGAGCGAGCCCACGAAGACCGCGTATTCGCCCTCGCCGCCCATGCATTCGCCGAGGTTCTTCATCAGGTTCTCGCCGAACTTCTCGTTCTGGAACGCCTCGAGGTCCCAGTCGACGTTCTGCTGGCTCGCCGCCTCGTGGCTGATGACGGTGATCCCCGCGTCCATCGCGCGCTTGAGCACCGGCTCCAGCGCCTCGGGCGACATCGGCACCACGGCGATGGCGTCCACCCCCTGGGCGATCATGTCCTCGATCAGGGCGGCCTGCTGCTGCGGATCGGCCTGGGCGGGGCCGACCTGGAATGCGTTGTTGCCGGTGTCGGCGGCGAACTTCTGGACGCCCTCCTCCATGCGGTTGAACCACTGGATGCCGGCGATCTTGACGACCGTGGCGATGTCCTTCGGTTCCTCCTGCGCCAGCGCGGTGCCGGCGAGCGTGGCGGCCGCGGCCGCGGCGAAAGTCAGCTTCGAGATCATGGTCGTCCTCCCTGATGCGCCCGGTCGTTGCGGGCCGAAATGCGGCGATTCTGCGCCCCGCGCGATGCTTGCACGCCCGCGTTGGCGGGGCAATCAGCGGCCGAGGCGGAACCCGCCAAATCCTTTCCCTGTGGTTAACAGGAACGCCAAGCCGTTGATTTACCGTGGCTTCCAGGATTGCTCAACCTTGAGCAACCCCGCCGTCCCGGCCCTCAGCTCGTGTGATGCACCTCCTGCCGCCCCCAGACCGGCGTCGGCAGCCCCTCCATCCGCGCCTTCAGCTGCAGCGCCAGGAACTGCGAATAATGCCGCGACTGGTGCAGGTTGCCCCCGTGAAACCACAGCGCCTCCTGCGCGGTCGGCTTCCACATGTTCCGCATCTCGCCCTCCCAGGGGCCGGGGTCCTTCTTGGTGTCCGAGCCGAGCCCCCAGCACTTGCCGACCCGGTCCGCCGCCTCCTGGCTGATCAGCTCCGCCGCCCAGCCGTTCATCGACCCGTAGCCGGTCGCATAGACCACGAGGTCCGCCGGCAGCTCGGTCCCGTCGGTCAGCACCACCGCATCCTCGGTCAGCCGCGCCACGTCGGCGCCGGTATGCAGCTTGATCCGCCCGTCGAT
>JBBQRM010000055.1:0-11058 GCA_038214855.1 Rhodobacterales bacterium
CGCCCAGAGATAGCGGCGGTAGGCCGGCGTCGCCGCGCGCGCCGGCGTCAGCCAGGCTGCCTCTTCGGGCGGCAGCGCCTCCCAGTCCTCGGCCCCCACCAGCCGCACCAGCGCCCGGTCGCAGTTCAGCGCCAGCAGCGGCAGACCGCGCTCGCGGCAGAGCCGGAAGACGGGCTGGTAGAGCGCAGCGTCAAAGCCCCAGACCTCGGCCCAGCGCGTCTCGCGCAGGAACGCCGTACCGTCGAGCCCGCCCGCGACCCAGGCGTCCAGCGCCGGCTGCGCGGCGCGCGGAAACATCTCGCAGCCGACGACCACCTCGGCCCCGCCGTCCGCCAGCGCCGCGATCACTGCCGCCTGCCAGAGATGGTCGAGGGCGTCGTCGGGGCGCTCGCCGAGCAGCGCCACCCGGCCCGCCGCAAGTCGCGCCAGTGCTGCTTTCTCGCTCAGCGCGGCGCCGGTGCCGGGGACGCTCCAGGCACCGGTCACGCCGGCTCGAGGCGCCTCAGCGACGTCACCGCCCCCCCACCCGCGGCGGCGATCCGGGTGCGGGCCGTCTCCAGCGGCTCCACCGCAACCGCCATGTGGTGGCCATTCGAATGCACCAGCGTCTGGGCGTCGCGCATGAGGCCGACATGGCGCATCCAGAAGACAAGATCGCCGCGCCTCAGCGGCGCCTCCGGCGGCAGCGCGGTGCCCAGCACCGCGTCCTGCATGTCGGTGTCGCGGGGGCAGGAGCGCCCGGTGAGCATCAGCGCGAGCTGCACCAGCGCCGAGCAGTCGAGGCCCATCGAGCTGCGCCCGCCCCAGAGGTAGGGCACGCCGAGAAAGCGCTCCGCCTGCGCGACCGCATCGCCCGGCACCGGTTCGAGATGGGAGCGCGGCACGAAGCCGCCACCGCGCAGCCGCGCGAAGCCCCCGGTCGTGCCGGTCACCTGCACCTCGGCGCCGAGCGGCAGCGCGGCTTGCGTCCGCGCGCGGGCGGCGGCGCGGGGATAGACATGGCTGCGCAGCGCCGTCACCCGCCGCCCCGCCGGCCGCGCCGGTCCGAGCCCCGCCGCCGCGACATAGCCGACGTAGCCGTCGAGCGCCGCCTGCCCCCAGGCGAGCCCGTCCGCGCGGACCTCGTAGACGGTGAATGCCTCACCGTGGAGGAGCTGCGTGGCAAGCTCGGCATCCGCGTCGGGGGTGAGCGTGAGGTCGAGAAGCTCCGCGGTCACGCAGCGCCGCTCCCCCGCCGCGAAGCGTGCGGCCTCGACGCGGCCGCGCAACTCTTCCGCAGCGAGATCCGGGCGAGCGGGCAGGAGCCGGCCTGCGAAGCGGGACGCGATGTCGGTCAAAACCGCGCCTCCAGCACCTCGAGGATCGCCCGCGCGCCCTGAAAGGCGCCGCCCTTGGGTCGCGCCGGCTTCGCCGCGGGGGTCCAGCCGTAGATGTCGAGATGAAGATAAGGTGTCCTCTCGACGAAGCGGCGCAGGAACAATGCGGCAGTGATCGCCCCGGCCATGCCGCCCGAAGGAGCATTGTCGAGATCGGCGATGCCGGGCTCGATCAGCGGCTCGTAGGGGTCGTGGAACGGCAGACGCCACAGCGGATCCGCCAAAGCGGCTGCGGCCTGCGCAAGCTCGGCGGCGAGGGCGTCGTCGTCGGTAAAGAAGGGCGGCACGTCCGGCCCCAGCGCCACCCGCGCGGCACCCGTCAGCGTCGCGAGGCTCACGACCAGCGCCGGCTCCTCCTCGGAGGCGAGCGCCAGCGCGTCGGCGAGCACCAGCCGCCCCTCGGCGTCGGTGTTGTTCACCTCGACGCTCAGGCCCTTGCGGCTGATGAGGATGTCGCCGGGGCGCATCGCAGCACCCGAGATCGAGTTCTCCACCGCCGGCACCAGCAGCCGCAGGCGCAGGTCGAGACCGAGGCTCATCACCATGGCGGCCAGACCCATGGCGGTCGCAGCCCCGCCCATGTCCTTCTTCATCAGCCCCATGGAGGAGCCCGGCTTGATGTTGAGCCCGCCGGTGTCGAAGCAGACGCCCTTGCCGACCAGCGTCACCTTCGGCGCGTCCTCGCGTCCCCAGACGAGGTCGAGCAGGCGGGGCGCCTCTGTCGCCGCCGCGCCGACGGCGTGGATCATCGGCAGGTTCGCCTCGTGGAGGTCCGCGCCAGTCGTCACCTCCACCCGCGCGCCGTGCCGCTCGGCGAGGGCGCGGAACGCGGTCTCCAGCGCTTCGGGACCCATGTCGCGGGCGGGGGTGTTGATCAGGTCCTGCGCGAGGAAGGCCGCGGCGGCGATGGTGCGGGTGCGCTCCGCGTCCACCCCCTCCGGCACGACGAGATCGCGCGGTGCCCTCGCCGTCTCGCTGCGGTAGCGCTCGAAACGGTACTCGCCGAGGAGCCAGCCGAGCGCCTCAGTGGGGGGGTCGAGCGGCACGTCGGCGGCCTCGAGGGCATAGCGGCCGGGCGGCAGCTTGGCAGCGGCGGCGGCGAGGTGGAAGCGGTCGCGGGCGCGGGCGGCAAGCTTTCCCCAGCCGACCAGGGCGCTGCGGAGGTGGCCCTGCGGGCAGGGGAGGCACAGGACCTCGCCCAGGCTCGCCTCGAAGCCCACCGCGGCCACCCAGGCGCGGGTCGCCTCGTCCTGCGTATCCAGCCAGCCCTGCAGCTTCTCGGTCTCCAGCACGACCAGCGGCACGGCGGGTGCGTCGGACGCGGGGACGAGCGGCATGGAGGGAAACCTCGGGCTGAAGAGCGGGGGCGGCCAGAGGAGGGCCGGCGGCATCCTAGCCGCTGCCTGCCCGTATCGACAACCCCGCAAGATAGTGGTGTTGCACGGTGTTGCACCGTGCAACATTCACGTGGCCACTGAAATCATTGAAGAAATTTAGACGTTTTAGGGTCCTGTTAACTTTTTGACCAGGCCTTGGGCCCGGGAAGCGCGTCGGCGTGATCCGGGGCTGCCGACGACGACGGGCGCGTCCGGCCGATCAGAGCGCGCTCTGATCGGCGTAGAGGATCACCGAGAAGAGCGAGTCCGCGCCCAGCCGGAGCAGCCGCGCGCCCACCGCGGCGACCGCGGTCGCGTCCCCCGCCCCGAGGCAGGCGCCGAGATCGCGCGCCACCCGTGCGAAATCCGCGAGCCCCACCTGCTCGCTCAGCCCGGCGAGGCGGGAGGCCAGAACCTGCACCTCGACGGTCTTGCCCTCCTCGAGCGCTTCCTGCAACCGGCTCAACCGGTCGGTCAGGTGGAACACGACCTCCTCGACCACCTCGCGGCACCGCTGATCGCCCAGCGATTGCCGCAACACCATGATCCGCGTCGTATCGAGCTTCGGCGCCTCGTGCGCCGGGACATGATAGTGTTGAGCTGACATCGTGATCCCCCTCGTCCCCGCGCCGGAAGATCGGCACAAAGCCTCAAGAGATGCTTACGATCGCGGCTTGCGGCCGGCCCCCGGCGGATTAATCTCCCGAGAGTTCATTACAAACCCGCTGCGTTCCCGATCGCACGAGGAGGGTCCATGCTCACCGCCCGTCCCCTGCCGCCGTTCCTGGTGGCCCGTCACCGCAAGTGGCTGTCGGAGATGCGCGAGGGCGACCGCGCCCGGCTCGCCGATCTGGCCGAATCCGGCCAGCATCCGAAGGCGATGATCGTGGCCTGCTGCGACAGCCGGGTGATGGCCTCCGACGTCTTCGGCACCGGAGCCGGCGACTTCTTCGTGCACCGCAACATCGCGAGCCTCGTGCCGCCGTTCCAGCCGGACGGGCGCCAGCACGGCACCTCGGCGACCATCGAGTTCGCGGTGACGACGCTGGCGGTCGCGCATCTGATCGTGATGGGCCACTACGGCTGCAGCGGCGTGCGCGGCTGCCACGACATGATGTCGGGCGAGGCGCCCGAGCTGGAGGACCCGGCGAGCTTCGTCGGCAGCTGGCTGCGCGTGCTGGAACCAGGCTACGCCGCGGTCGCGGCCCGCGGCCTGCCGCTCGAAGACAGCGTGGTCGCGCTCGAGAAACAGGCGGTGCTGAGCAGCCTCGAAAACCTGATGACCTTCCCCTTCGTCCGCGAGGCGGTTGAGGCGGGCCGGCTCGAGATCCACGGCGTCTGGAAGGACATCCGCGACGGCGGGCTCGAGGTCTTCGATGCAGGCTCGCAGCGCTTCGAACGGATCGGTGGAGGCGCACCTTCGCCGATCAAGTAATGGTGATAGCGCCTGGAGGCGGATCGCACGGATAGTCGGCTGCGACCGAGGCCAATCCAACACCAGGGAGAGACGGATGAGAAAGCTACCGATCCTGATCGGCACGCTGCTGGCAATTGCGGCACCCGGCTTTGCGGCGGAGGATCCGATCGACACGCGCCAGGCGCTTATGTCGAGCAACGGCGCCTCGGCCGGCGTCTCCGGTGCCATCCTCAAGGGTGAGCTCGACTACAATCCCGTCGTCGGCCGGGCCGCGATCATTTCGATGCATGCCGCGGCTGAGGCTTTCGGCGACTACTTCCCCGAGGGCAGCGGCGACGATCCCCGCACCGAGGCTTCGCCGAAGATCTGGACGGACATGGCGGGCTTTATGACCGAGCTCGAGGAGTTCCGCACCAAGTCCGCCGCCGCCGTCGAGGCCGCGGGCAAGGACGGCCCCGCCGACGTCGAGGCGTTCAAGGCGGCGATGACCCCGGTGCTCGGCATGTGCAAGGAGTGCCACGAGACCTATCGCGTCGAGAAGTAGGCGAAGACTATGCGCCGGCCGCTGATCTGGCTCGGGGCGTTCTGCCTCGTCGCCGCGGGCGTGGCCTATGCCGCGACGGCGCCGCGCGCGTTGCCGCAGGAGGTGATCGCCTCTCTCCCCGCGGGGGATGCGACGCGGGGGGAGACCTGGTTCTGGGCCGGCGGATGCGCCTCCTGTCATGCCGAGAAGGGCGCCGAGGGCCCCGACCGGCTCGGCCTCGGCGGCGGGCGGGTACTTAAGACGGCCTACGGCGACTTCACCGTCCCCAATATCTCGACCGACCCGCGCGACGGCATCGGCGACTGGTCCGCGGGCGACTTCGCCAACGCGATGCTCCGCGGCGTCTCGCCCGAAGGCGAGCATTACTACCCCGCCTTTCCCTACACCTCCTTCACCCGGATGCGGGTCGAGGACATTGCCGATCTCTGGGCCTTCTGGCAGACGCTGCCGGCGGTCGCGGGCGTGGCACCCGGCCACGACCTCGCCTTCCCGTACAACATCCGCCGCGGCCTCGGACTGTGGCAGCTCGTCTTCCTGTCCGACGCCCCGGCGGTCGCGCTCGACGGCGCGGATGCTGAGACCACCCGCGGCCAGTATCTGGCCGAGGGGCCAGGCCATTGCGGCGAGTGCCACACGCCGCGCAACTTCGCGGGTGCGCTCGACACGAGCCGCTGGCTCGCCGGTGCGCCGGCCGCCGAGGGCGATGGCAAGGTCCCCGACATCACCCCTGGCCCGGGCGGCATCGGCGACTGGTCCGCCTCCGACATCGCCTATTTCTTCGAGAGCGGCTTCCTGCCCGACTACGATTCCGTCGGCGGCAGCATGGTCGAGGTCCAGGAGAACCTCGCGATGCTCGAGCCCTCCGACCGCGAGGCGCTCGCGGCCTACCTAAAGGCGGTGCCGGAGCACGCCTCGGCAGAGTGATCGGCGGACAACGCTCTTCAAGCAGGCTGCTGAAAATCCCGAGAGAAGCAGCCGGGGGCTCGAATCCGGGAAATCCTTTCACTCGACGCGCTCTTAGGCCGAGAAGCAGCGGGACCCTTCTGTGGACGGAGAGCGGTGTCCTGCACGATCCCCTCCCAAAGGGTTTTCGGCAGCCTGCTAGTGCGGAAGCTTCCTCGTGCCCAGGCGGTCGCCACGCCCGCGTCTCGAGGCCTTCAAGCGAAACCGTCTCAGGATGACCTGAAATGCAAAAATAAAGAAGACGATCGTCTTGCGAGCCATGGACCCACCGCCGATTGAACACGTCATGCAACCAAAGTAGGTGGCGGCGACAAAGGTTCCAGCCCTCGGCCGCTTAAAGCGCAGTTTGAGGCAGTTTCTTGCCGACTTTCTTGCCGACGCACCGCCGCCTGGCCGCAGCGCGAGTTGCGCGCCTCAACCCTTCTTCAGCACCCGCCGCCCCAGCAGCTCCGCGATCTGCACGGCGTTCAGCGCGGCCCCCTTACGCAGGTTGTCGCTTACCACCCACAGGTTGAGCGCATTGTCGAGCGTCGGGTCCTGGCGGATGCGGCTGACGTAGGTCGCGTAGTCGCCGACGCATTCGACCGGGGTGATGTAGCCGCCATCCTCGCGCTTGTCGATCACCATCACGCCGGGGCTCTCGCGCAGGATGTCGCGCGCCTCGGCCTCGTCGAGATCGTCCTCGAATTCGACGTTCACCGCCTCCGCGTGGCCGACGAAGACCGGGACCCGCACGCAGGTCGCGGTCAGCCGGATCGCGGGGTCGAGGATCTTCTTGGTCTCGGCCACCATCTTCCATTCCTCGCGGGTCTGGCCGTCGTCCATGAAGCTGTCGATATGCGGGATGACGTTGAAGGCGATCTGCTTGGGAAAGACCTTCGGCGCGACCTCCTGGCCGGGGACGTACATGCCCTTGGTCTGGAGCCAGAGCTCGTCCATCGCCTCGCGGCCGGTGCCCGAGACCGACTGGTAGGTCGAAACCACCACGCGGCGGATGCGCGCCCGGTCGTGCAACGGCTTCAGCGCCACGACGAGCTGCGCCGTCGAGCAATTGGGGTTGGCGATGATGTTCTTCGCGGAATAGCCGTCGATCGCGTCCGGGTTCACCTCCGGCACGATCAGCGGCACATCCCGGTCGTAGCGGTAGAGCGAGGAATTGTCGATCACCACGCATCCGGCCTTGGCTGCGCGGGGCGCGTGCTGCTTGGTCGCGTCCGAGCCGATGGCGAAGAAGGCGATGTCCCAGCCCGCGAAGTCGAACGTGTCGAGATCGGTCGTCTTCAGCGTCCGGTCGCCGAAGGAGCACTCGGTCCCGAGGCTCCTGCGACTGGCGAGTGCGGCGATCTCGTCGATCGGGAACGCGCGCTCGGCGAGGATGTTCAGCATTTCGCGCCCGACGTTGCCGGTGGCGCCGACGACGGCGATACGGTAGCCCATGTGCGCTCTCCTGGAATTGCGGCCGCACTTCTCGCCGGTTTGCGCGGGGAAGTAAATCACATCCGCCGCGGCAGGTGGCGCAGCACCGTCACACCGATCGCGGCCATCGCCAGCGCGAGCCCGCCGAAGGCGCCCGCGAAGCCGAAGCCCTCGAGCAGGAAATAGTAGACGAGCGGCGGCAGCAGCTCGGAGGCGTCGAGATAGGTCCTATAGACCGTCGCCATCGGCACGCGCTCGTGGATGTGCACCGCGCGCAGGAAGGCGACCGGCCCCAGCCCGTCGATCAGCGCCACGAAGAACGCCGCCGCCACCATCGCCACCGCGGCGAGCGCCGGACTCGCAGCACTCAGGGCCGCCGTCAGCGCCACCCATCCTGCCGCGGCCAGATACGCCGCCCCCAGCACCCGGCGCAGCGAGAAGGCGGTCGCATAGCGCCGCGAGGCAAAGTTGTGGAAGAGCGTGAGGTTGCCCGCCGCGACGGCCAGCCCCGCGGCCGTGGGCCCGAGCCCGCCCTCGACCAGAAGGATCGGGATGTAGATGAAGAACGTCACCCAGAAGGCCGAGCGCCCGAAGGCGATCAGCCAGGCGAGCCTGAGCCGCGGCTGCGCGACGAACCGCGGCACCGCCCGCCAAGGCGCCACCGGAGGCGAGCTGCGCCCGGCGCGGATCGGCCCGCCCTCCGCCAGCCGCAGCGCCCAGAACACCGCGGCGAGCAGCACGACCGCGCCCAGGCTTAGCGCAGATGCCGCCGGCACGCCCCCGTGCTGCATCAGCCAGACCCCGGCATAGGGCGCGATCCCCCAGGCGAGCGTCGCCACCCCCATGCGCAGCGGCTCGGAGCGGGTGAGCTCGCGCTTGCCGATATTGTCCATGATGTAGAGGCTGAGCGTGACGTTCAGCATCGCCGCCCCCAGCGTCCGGGCGAGCATCGCCAGCACCAGGAGCGGCGGCGTCTGGAGTGCTAGAAGTGCTGCACAGGCCCCGACCAGCGCGCAGCCGAGCGTGTAGGTCCACCGCCGGCTCAAGCGCCGCACCAGCACCGGGATCGCGAAGCTAAGCGAGAGCGCCATCACCGAGACGCCGGTATAGACGAGGCTCACACTCCCCTTGTCGCCGAAGAGCGCGTAGGCAGTCAGCGGCAGCACCGTCACCAGCGCCGCCCGCGCCACCGATTCGATGAAGAAGAGCGCACTGAAGGTCCAGGCGTTCGGCTGCGCCGCCGACAGCAGGATCGGATACCGGACGTGGATCGCCATCGCGCGACCTCACCATGGGAGCCACGCCCGCGCCCCGCCAAAGGCGACACGTCAGCGTCGCGGGATGTCGTCCCAGCAGGCCCGGGCGACGCGGAAGGTGTGGATCTCGCTCGTCACGAACCCCGCCTCCGGCAGCCATCGCGCCACCGGCTCGGGCGCGGGCGCACCCGCCGCGCAGACCGGCCCGGCAGCATCGCGGGTCACGTAGAGCACCGCAGCTCCGTCCTTGGGCAGCGCCCGCGTCTGCGCGTAGTGGTGCGGCGGAAAACCCGCGACCGGCTCGGCGTAGAGCCCGAGCCCGCTGTCGCGCAAGGTGTAGAAGAAATCCGCGAGAAACCCCCGGTCGCGCGCCACCAGCGTGTCGAGCCCCTCAGCCCGCGCCACCTCCGCCGCCCGCAGGCTCACCTCGTCGCGCCCGACATAGCGCGCGAGCGCCAGCTCGCCCGAGGGCAGCCGGAGCGTGTCCGCGAACACCACCGCCACCGGCAGCGCCAGCGTCACCGCAAGGTTCACAGCAAAGGAGGCCGCCAGCCACCGCTTGTGCCGCGCCAGCACCGCCGTAGCTATCGCCACCACGCCCAGATGCGCCGCCGCCGCCCAGTTGGCGTTGGCGCCGGAGACCAGCGCCTGCACGCAGACCACTGCGAAGACCGGCACCGACATCGCCGCGAAGAACCCCAGCCGCGGATCGCGCGCGAGCCGCGCCAGCCCCGCCAGATAGGCGGCGAACAGCACCGGCCCCGCCACCGCGAACTGTCCGCCGAGAAACTCCGCCAGCGCGGGCGCGTCGAGCGCCACCCCTTCCCAGTCGGCGTTGTCCGCGGTGTGCTGGAGCGTGACGAAGTCGTGGCGCGCGTTCCAGGCGAGATTGGGCGCCACCAGCACCAGCGCCAGCGCCGCCGCGATCCCGGCGTCGCGCCAGCCGATCCGCGCCCGCGGCAGCAACAACGCCGCCAGTGCCGCGCACAGCACGAAGTAGACCATCGCGTATTTCGACAGCAGCCCCAACCCTACCGCGAGCCCCAGAACGACCGCCCAGCCGACCGACCGCCGCCCGGCCAGATGCAGATGCGCCAGCATCGCCAGCGCGAAGCATAACAGGAGCGGCGTGTCGGTCGACACGAGCACCGAGCCCACCGCCACCCCCGGCAGGCTCGCATAGGCCGCGCCCGCCAGCGCGCCTGCGCGCGCGTCCCACACAAGCCGCGCGATCAGCGCCACCAGCACCGCCGTCGCGCCATGGATCAGCGGCAGCGGCAGGCGCAGCCAGAACGGCGCGTCCGAGCCGATCTCGGTCGAGAGCCGGAGCAGCCAGGCGATCAGCGGCGGCTTGGAATAATATCCCCAGGCGAGCTCCTGCCCCCAGAACCAGTATTGCGCATCATCGACGAACAGATCCGCCGCGTCGAACGGCAGCCAGACCACCCGCCACAGCGTGACGAGCCCGATCCCGACGAGCCCGAGCCGCCAGTCCCGCGCGTCACGCCGTGCGCTTGGCGGCATGGATCAGCCACAGGTTGCGCGAATAGATCACCAGCCCCGTGGACTGTCCCAGCACGAACACCGGATCACGGCGATAGAGGGCATAGGCGAAGAGCACGATCCCGCCCGCCAGCGAGAAGTACCAGAACGCCACCGGGATCACCGACTGGCGCGCCCGCTCGGACGTGATCCACTGGATCAGGAAGCGCATCGAGAACATCAGCTGCCCGACGAGCCCGACGATCACCCACCAGAACTCGCCCCAGCTGTTGACGTGCAGGAAGGCGGGCAGATGCGAAAGGTTCATGCCGGATGGCTCCTCTCGAAGGCGGTGGCTTTCTTGCCGCGCCGGATCAGCCACATCACGCCGAGCAGGTCGGGGATGCCCACCAGCGCCCGGCCGAGATTGGCGTAGTTCGAGCTGCCGGCGTGGCGCGGCGCGTGCGCCACGTCCTGGTGCAGGATGTCCCAGCCGTCGCGCGCGAACAGCGCCGGCAGGAAGCGGTGCATGTGGTCGAAATAGGGCAGCGCCAGATAGGCGTCGCGGCGGAACAGCTTCAGCCCGCAGCCGGTGTCGCGCGTCCGGTCGCGCAGCAGGCTCGAGCGGATCGCGTTGGCCGCGCGCGAGGCGAGCCGCTTGCTGAGCGGATCGCTGCGTCCGACGCGCTGGCCGGCGATCAGCCCCACGCCGGGCGGGAAGGCGCGGCCGTCCAGATGCGCGAGGAGCCTGGGGATCTCGCCCGGCGGGTTCTGCCCGTCGCCGTCGAGCGTGCAGATCACGGGTCCGCGCGCGAAGAGCACGCCGGAATGGATCGCCGCCGACTGGCCGGCAGAGCGCTCGTGCACCGCGAGCCGCACATGGCCCAGCCGCTGCCGCGCCGCCAGCACCGCTTCGCGGGTGCCGTCGGTGGAGCCGTCATCGACGCAGATCACCTCGAAGGGACCGTGGCCGGCGCAGGCGGTCGCAATCGCCTGCGTGACGAGCCCGACGTTCGGCGCCTCGTTGCGCATCGGCAGGACCACCGACAGCCAGGGGGGTGTTAGCTCATCGGGTTCGGGCATGGCCCCAGGTCTTTCCCCGACGGGGCCGCATGTTCCTGGGCGCGCCGGACGAGCGCCCGGCGATGGCGGGCAGCAGCTACTCAAATCGATGGTCGGAGTGAGAGGATTCGAACCTCCGACCCCCTGCTCCCGAAGCAGGTGCGCT
>JBBQRM010000056.1:0-11002 GCA_038214855.1 Rhodobacterales bacterium
TCGACGGCGCGCCGGCGATGCTGTCCTGCGGGCTGGCGCTGCCCGTGCAGGGGCGGCTCGAGGCGCAGGCCTCAGGGGATCTCCTGGTGGTGATCGCGGGCTTCGATGCGGTGGCGGAGGCCGGGCGCGGCGGGATCGCGCTGATCCGGGCGCTGCGCAGCCGCTTCGGCGCGCTCGCCGGGATCGAGGCCGGCGGCTGGGTGCTGGGTGCCGCCGGGGCGCTGGAGGGGCGTTGTGTGACGACGCATTGGGAGGACCTCGAGGATTTCACCGCGCGGCATCTCGGAACCGAGGTGCGGGCCGACCGCTACGTGGTCGATCGGGGCGTGCTGACCGCCGGCGGCGCCTCGCCCGCCTTCGACCTGATGCTCGACCTGATCCGCCGCCGCTGGGGCCAGGCCACGGCGCTCGATGTCGCGAGCGTCTTCATCTACGACGAGGCGCATGCGCCGACCGACGCCCAGCCGCTGGTCTCGCTCGGCAGGCTCGAGGCGCGCGAGCCGCGGGTCGCGCGGGCGATCCGGATCATGGAGGGGTCGCTCGAGCGCCCGCTGACGAGCGCTGCAATCGCCCGGCGGATCGGCGTCTCGGTGCGCAGGCTCGAGACGCTGTTCCGCGAGCAAATGGGCCGCAGCCCCGCCGGCTACTATGCCGAGCTGCGCCTGCTCGCGGCGCGGCGGCTGGTCGCCGACACCGGGTTGTCGATGCGTGAGATCGCGCTGCGCTCCGGCTTCACGTCGCTCTCGGCCTTCTCCCGCAGCTTCCGGCGGCACGCGGGCACGAGCGCGCGCGAATTTCGCACCGCGGCGCGCGCCCGGGGCATGCGGGGCGAAATCTGAAGCATTGAGCGATTGACAGGCGACACCGTCAACGGCATCGTGAACACGACCTATTTGATCGCGTTTCGTGCATGACGCGACGGCTCGGCGAGGGCGTAGGTGGTACATTCCCCGGTTCGTCTGAGTTGGCTTCACTCACACCAATCGGAGAACGCGTGCCTCAGCAGGACGACGACGAATACGGACGGGGTGGCGATCGCCGGGCGCTCCTGATCGGCACCGCGGCCTTCGCGGTCGGCGGCTATGTCGCCGCCACGGCTCCGGCCAGCGCCGAGGTCAAGCCGGAGCGGCAGAAGATGCAGATCGGCGACCGCTTCCAGGCCGTAGGCGGCGCCCTCGACGGGCAGACGCTGGAACCCGGGATGCTTGTGGTCGGGGAGGCCCCCGTCGAGGCGTTTCCGATCGATCCCGCCACCGGGACGCTGCGCCGGGGCAACCGGCTGAACCGCGTGCTCGCGCTCCGGCTCGATCCCGACGAGATGGACGAGGAAACCCGCGCGCGCAACGCCGACGGCGTGCTGGTGTACTCGGCGATCTGCACGCATCTCAACTGCACCGTGAACTCCTGGATGCCGGAGGAGCGCTTCCTGCGCTGCCCCTGTCATCTGTCGACCTTCGCGGCGCTGTCGGCGGGCAGCGTGACCGGCGGGCCGGCCCGGCGCCAGCTGCCGATGGTGCCGCTCGCCCTCGACGGCGAGGGCTTCGTCGTCGCCGCGGAAGATTTCAGTCGCAAACCGGGAGCAAAATCGGTCTGAGCGAGAAGACGGCAGGGGCCGCAATGAACGGCCCCTGAACGAGTGAGTCAAAAAGACGATGATAGGAGGAAGATGATGCGCTACCTGCTGGCTACCTGCGCCCTGTGCGCCCTCGGAGGGGTCGCGGGCGCGGCCCTCGCCCAGACCGACGCCCCATCCGTCGATTACAGCCCCGTCACCGACGCGCGGCTGCTGAACCCGGAGCCGGAGAACTGGCTGACCTGGCGGCGCACCTTCGACGGGTGGGGCCACAGCCCGCTCGACCAGATCAACGACGGGAACGTGCAGAACCTCGTTCCGGTCTGGAGCTTCTCGACCGGGGTTTCGGAGGGGCATCAGGCAGCACCGATCGTCAACGACGGCATGATGTTCGTGACGACGCCGCAGAACCAGGTGATCGCGCTCGACGCGGTGAGCGGGAACGAGATCTGGCGCTACGTCCGCGAGTTGCCCGAGGATCTGTTCCAGCTGCATCCGACCAACCGCGGCGTCGCGCTCTACGGCGACAAGGTCTATATGGCGACGCTCGACGCGGGCGTGGTCGCGCTCGACGCCAAGACCGGCGAGGAGGTCTGGGACGTCGAGATCGGCGACTATACCGACGGCTATTACGCGACGATCTCGCCGCTGGCGGTCAACGACAAGATCATCGTCGGCGTCTCGGGCGGCGAGTTCGGCATCCGCGGCTACATCAGCGCGCTCGACGCCGAGACCGGCGCCGAGGTCTGGAAGACCTACACCATCCCCGGACCGGGCGAGCCGGGGCACGAGACCTGGAAGGGCGACAGCTGGATGACCGGCGGCGCGCCGGTCTGGATGCAGGGCAACTACGACCCGGAGTCGAACCTCGCCTTCTTCGGCACCGGCAACGGCGGGCCTTGGATGCCGGACACCCGTCCCGGCGACAACCTCTATGCGACGTCGGTCGTAGCCGTGGATGTCGATACCGGCGAGCTGAAGGGCCATCATCAGTACCACTGGAACGACGCCTGGGACTGGGACGAGGTCTCGGCGCCGCTCCTGATCGACTTCGAGCGCGACGGTGAACAGGTGAAGGGCCTCGTGCATGCCGGGCGCAACGGCTACCTGTGGTGGCTGGAGCGGACCGAGAAAGGGCCGATCAACTTCGTGGACGCCAAGCCTTACGTCTTCCACAACGCCTTCGAATCGATCGATCCCGAGACCGGCCGGCCGAGCTATGTCGAGGAGAACACCCCGGGCACCGACAAGTCGGTCAAGTTCTGTCCGAGCCTGTGGGGCGGCAAGGACTGGCCGCCGGAAGCCTACAACCCCGATACCGGTCTGATCTACATACCGAGCCACGAGAATCTCTGCTCCGAGCTCGGCGGCGTGCCGATCGGCGAGCGCGAGCCGGGCGAGCTCTACATCGGCATTCCGCTCGATGTGCTGCTGAGCTCGCTGCGGCTGAACGACGACGTCGACGCCTCGCAGCCGGTGCCGATCGGCAAGCGGCAGGCCTGGAACGTCTCGACCGGCGAGAAGGCCTGGGAGCATTCCTTCAACGACACGCCCTACTGGGGGCCGGTGTTATCGACGGGCGGCAACCTGGTGTTCAGCGGCGGCACCAACGACCGGAAGTTCCGCGCCTTCAACGCGAGCACCGGCGAGGTGCTGTGGGAATATCCGACGAACTCGGGTGTGACCGGCGTGCCCTCGAGCTTCGAGGTGGACGGCAAGCAGTACATCGCCGTGCAGTCGGGCTGGGGCGTGGACAGCGAGCGGATGCGCGCGGTGCTGAAGGACCTGCTGCCCGAGGGGCGGGTGCCCGAGGTGCCGCAGGGGGGCGTGATCTGGGTCTTCGCGCTCGAGGACCAGCAATGAGCCGACGGCTCGCTTCGGTTCTGCGCCGGGGGCTCGCTGCCCCCGGCGCCGTCGCGCTCGCGCTGACGGCGGGTGCTGCCGGGGCCGCCAGCGGCGGGCTGCCCGAGGATCCGGAGGCGCTGGTCGAAACGATCCGCGAGGCGATCGAGGCGCGGGACTACGACACGTTCGAGGACCTCGTCTACTGGAAGGACGCGGGCAAGATCAAGGAGCGGATCGTGGCCTTCGAGATAAGGCGCGGGCTGGGCCGACCGATCCACTCGGTCACCTTCGAGCCCTTCCCCGCGGACGGGCTCGCGGCGCACATTGCCTCGGGTCAGCTCGTGCCGAATATGGAGATCACCGACCGGGTGCGCGTCGTCTACGAGGAAGAGCCGATCGACGCGACCGGAAAGCTGCCGACCTCGGTGTTCCTGGTCGGCAAGATCGACGACGCCTACCGCATCGGCCTCGTGGTGCGCAAACCGGATGCAAAGGACGACGACTAGATACGATCCCCTGCGCCTGCGGGCGCCGAGCCGGGACGAAGGGAGAGCGAGATGGCGACGCTGACGATCAACGGACAGGAGCGCGAGATCGACGCGCCGGGCGACATGTGGCTGCTCTGGGCGCTGCGCGACCTGGAGGGGCTGACGGGGACGAAATACGGCTGCGGCGCGGGCCTGTGCGGCGCCTGCACCGTCCATATCGACGGCACGGCGGTGCGCAGCTGCATCACCACGCTCGACGATGTCGCCGGCCGCGCGGTCACGACGATCGAGGGCCTGTCGCCGGACGGCGAGCATCCGCTTCAGGTCGCCTGGCGCGAGATGAACGTGCCGCAATGCGGCTTCTGCCAGGTCGGCCAGATCATGCAGGCCGCAAGCCTGCTGGCCGAGAACCCAAAGCCCTCAGATGCCGAGATCCTCGACGCCATGTCCGGCAACATCTGCCGCTGCGGCTGTTACCAGCGCATCACCGCCGCCGTCCGCAGCGCCGCAACGGGAGCTTGAGAGCCATGCTGTCCTATCTCGCACAAGCCCAAGATACACATGCCCACAGCCGCAGAGCCACCGAGCAGGCGCCGGGCCTCACCATCGCCAAGGTCTCGCGCCGCGGCTTTCTCGGCACCGGCGCGGCCGTCTTTGCGCTCGCGGCCTTCGCCCGGCCCTCGAACGCCTTCGAGCGCTATCCGGTCGGCGGCGAGGAGATGCCGCACGGGATCGTCACGGACCCGCTGGTCTTCGTCTCGATCGACCCCGACGGGACCGTCACCATCGTCGCGCACCGCTCGGAGATGGGCACCGGCAGCCGCACCTCTCTGCCGATGGTGCTCGCCGACGAGATGGGCGCGGACTGGAGCCGCGTGAAGATCGTCCAGGCCGAGGGCGACGAGCCGAAATACGGCAATCAGGACACCGACGGCTCGCGCTCGATGCGCCACCACATCCAGTCGATGCGCCAGATGGGAGCCTCGGTTCGGCACATGCTGAGCGTCGCCGCGGCCGAGCACTGGGACCTCGACACCAGCGACGTCGTGCGCATCGAGCAATGGGCGGCCCCCGATCAGGCGGTCGAGACCGAGCTGGTGGAAGTGCTGGAGCACGAGGTCCGTAACCTCGCGACCGGCGAGACCATCGGCTTCGGCGATCTCGCCGAGCTCGCGATGCGCGCGCCGGTGCCGGCCTTCGAGGAGCTCCGCTTCCGCGACGAGGGGCAGTTCCGCTACATCGGCAAGGGCAACGTCTCGATCTACGACCTGCGCGACATCACCACGGGCACGGCGATCTACGGCGGCGACGTAATGCTGCCGGGGATGAAGGTCGCGGCGATCGCGCGGCCGCCCGTCGTCGGCGGCCGGCCGGTGCGCTTCGATGCGACCGCGGCGCGCGCGATCCCAGGAGTCGAGCGGGTGCTCGGTCTGCCCGGCTCGACGATGCCGGCGAAATTCGCACCTCTGGGCGGCGTCGCGGTCATCGCGACCAACACCGACGCGGCGATCAAGGGGCGCGACGCGCTCGAGATCGAATGGGAGGCGGGGCCGCACGGCAGCTACAATTCCGAGGCCTTCACGGCCGAGATGCGCGAGACCGCGAAGAAGCCGGGACAGGTCCTGCGCGACGAGGGCGACATCGACGGCGCCTTCGCCTCCGCCGCGAAGACCTTCGCGCGCGACTACACCCAGGCGCATATGGCGCATGCGATGATGGAACCGCCGGTGGCGGTCGCTTCGGTCGCGGACGGGCGCGCCGAGATCTGGGCGCCGGTTCAATCCCCCTACGGCACGCGTCAGGACATCGCCGAGGCGCTGGGAATGGCGGTCGAGGACGTCGAGGTGCACGTGACGCTGCTCGGCGGCGGCTTCGGGCGTAAGTCGAAATGCGATTACGCGATCGAGGCGGCGCTCCTCAGCCAGAAGACGGGCACACCGGTCAAGGTCCAATGGACCCGCGAGGACGACATCCGCCACAGCTTCTACCACACCACTTCGGTGGAGCGGATCGAGGTGGCACTCGACGACGCGGGCAAGGTGACGGGCTGGCGGCACAATTCTGTCGCGCCTTCCATCGCCGCAACCTTCGGTCCGGACAGCGGCCACCAGTTCTTCATCGAGAACGGGATGGGCCATGTCGATATGCCGTTCGAGATCGCCAACGTGCGCTGCGAGAACGGCGAGGCGATGGCGCACACCCGCATCGGCTGGTTCCGCTCGGTGTCGAACGTGCCGCGCGCGTGGGCGGTGCAATCCTTCGCGGCCGAGCTCGCCCACGAACTCGGCCGCGACGAGCGCGAGATGCTGCTCGAGCTGATCGGCTCGGACCGGACGCTCGACCCCAAGGCCCAGGGCTTCCCGGAGGATTTCTGGAACTACGGCGAGGTCTACGAGGAATATCCCATCGACACCGCACGGCTGAAGCACGTGCTCAACGTCGCGGCCGACGCCGCCGGCTGGGGGAGCGAGCTGCCGGAGGGCGAGGGGATCGGGCTCGCGGTGCACCGCTCGTTCGTCACCTATGTCGCGACGGCGGCACGGGTGAAGATCGTCGATGGCCGGATCCGCGTGCCGGAGGTGCATATGGCGGTCGATTGCGGCTTCGCGGCCAACCCCGAGCGCATCCGCAGCCAGATGGAGGGTGCGGCGGTGATGGGCATGACGCTCGCGCTCCACAGCGGCATCACCTTCGAGGACGGTGCGGTGGTGCAGTCGAACTTCAACGACTACGAGATGGTCCGCTCGACCAACTACCCCGAAAACGTCGTGACCCATATCGTCGAACACCCGTTCTCGGTCCATGCCGCCGGCGTCGGCGAGCCCGGGGTGCCGCCGATCGCGCCCGCCATCGCCAACGCGGTGTTCAACGCCACCGGCAAGCGGCTGCGCGACCTGCCGTTCGGCGAGACACTCGAGGGCTGACGCCGTGCATGGGTAGGGGATGACCGGCGCGAATCCGGACGGGCCGCTCTGGCCCTCCACCCCCTACTCGGACTGGGCCGGGACCTGCACGGCGCTGCACCTTTGGTCGCAGATCGTCGGCAAATACCGTCTGGCACGGACGCCGTGGGTCGACCACTCGTGGCACGCGACGCTCTACGTGTTGCCGCGCGGGCTCACCACTGGGCCGGTGCCGCACGACGGTGCATCGCGCTCACCGTCGAACTCTGCGATCACCCGTTGATCGCCGAAGCCGCGGGTGCGCCCGTGTCAGCTGCCGGCGAGCCAGCGCCGGCCGGGGGCAAGGAGGCTCTTGAGCGCCGCGCCACCGGCGGCGTGCTCTACCCCTGACCGCCCGGAGGAGCCGATGCGACACACCATCCCCGGCCTGCACCACGTCACCGCGATCTCGGGCCCCCCGCAGTCCAACGTCGACTTCTACGCCGGGCGCCTCGGCCAGAGGCTGGTGAAGAAGACGGTGAACTTCGACGCGCCCGACACCTATCACCTCTATTACGGCGACCGGGCGGGGACGCCCGGGACGCTCATGACCTTCTTTCCCTTCGCGGATGCCGGACCCGGGCGCGCGGGACCCGGCATGGCGAGCGCGCTCGCCTATGCCGTGCCGCCGGGCGGGCTCGACGCCTGGATGGGGCGGCTGGCGGAGGACGCGGTGGACTTCGACGGCCCGCTGACCCGGCTCGGCGAGCGGATGATCGCGCTCCCCGACCCCGACGGGCTCCGCGTCGAGCTGATCGAAACCGAGGGCGCGCCCGAGGGTCCCGCGGCGGGCCTCCACTCGGTGACGCTGTGGCTCGCCGACCCTTCGCGCACCGCGCGCGTGTTCACCGACCTCTTCGGCTACGCGGAGGCGGGTGCGGAGACGCTCGAGGGGACCGAACGGCTGCGCTTCCGCGCGCCGGCCGGCGGGCGCGGCGCGGTCGTGGATCTCCTCCGCTCGGACGCCCCCTCGATCGGGCGGCAGGGGACCGGCACGATCCACCACGTGGCCTTTCGCGCCGAGAGCCCGGAGGTGCCGCACGAGTGGCGCGCGCGCATCACCGCCTTCGGCCTCGACGTCACGCCCGTGATCGACCGCCAGTATTTCGAGGCGATCTACTTCCGCGAGCCCGGCGGCGTGCTCTTCGAGATCGCCACCGACCCGCCGGGCTTCGCCACCGACGAGGCGCCCGAGGCGCTCGGCACCGCACTCAAGCTGCCGCGGCGCTACGAGAGCCGCCGCGCCGAAATCGAACGGGTGCTGCCGCCGATCCGGGTCCCGGCTTGAGCCTCGCCTCCAAGCCCCGCGGCGGAAGGGTCGTCGAGGGCGGCGCGCCCCGGCTGCCGGCAACTCCTGGTGGCCCGAGAGCGTCCTCGCCCCGCTCGCGGCGAACCAGCCGGGGCTTTGCTCGGGTCTCGCCGCCATCGGGCGGGTCGCCGCACGGCTCGGCGCCGCGGGCATCGGGCCGCAGCGGATCGTGCTCCTGGGCTTCAGCCAGGGCGCCTGCATCGCGCTGGAATACGCCGCCCGCGCCGGCCACGCCCATCGCGCCGTCATCGGCCTCTCGGGCGGTCTCGTCGGCACGTCCGACGCCGCAGGTCCGCCGCGCGCCGAGCTCTACCGCCACGGCGCCAATTGTACTTCGACTACGGCAGACGCGCGGGCGGGATGCCGGTGTTGCTCGGTTGCCATGCGCGCGACCCGCACATTCCGCTCGCGCGGGTGCGCGAGTCCGAGGCGGTCTTCGCCTCCCTCGGCGCCGAGGTCGAGACCCTCGTCCATCCCGGCGCCGGGCACGGGGTGGTCGAGGCGGAGATCCGCGCGCTGCGCCGGCTCTTGAACGGATAAGGGAGAGAGCATGCCGGAGCTCGGACTGAACGGGCTCGAAATGGCCTTCGTCGAGGCGCTCGGGCTGATCGCGCTCGCCTGCCTCTTCGTGCCGCTGTCGCGACGGCTGCGGCTCGGCACCGTCATCGGCTACCTCGCCGCGGGTGTGGCAGCCGGCGTCGTCCTGTCGCGCAGCTTCGCCCAGCACCCCGAGGACCTGCTGCAATTCGCCGAGTTTGGCGTCGTGCTGTTCCTGTTCGTGATCGGTCTGGAGTTCCGCCCGGCACGGCTGTGGGAGATGCGCGGGACGATCTTCGGCCGCGGCCTCGTGCAGGTGCTGGCCTGCGGCGCGGTGCTGACGCTGCCGCCTCTCCTCTGGGACCTCGGTTGGCACGCGAGCCTGATCGTTGGCCTCGGCCTGGCGCTCTCCTCGACAGCGCTGGTGATGCAGGAGATCGACGAGGAGGGCGAGCGCCGCTCCGCCTACGGGCAGTCCGCGATCGCGGTGCTGCTGTTCGAGGATCTGGCGATCGTGCCGCTGCTCCTGCTCGTCACTCTGCTCGCGCCGACCGGCGAGGAGGCGAGCCTCGGCGAGAACGCCGCTGCCGTGGGTTGGGGAATCGCTGCGATCGGCCTCCTGATCCTCGTCGGCCGCTTCGCGCTCGACCAGATGTTCCGGGTGCTGGCGCGCACCCGCACGCCCGAGCTGATGACCGCGAGCGCGCTTGGCGTCGTCATTGCCGCGGCGCTGCTGATGGCGCTCGTGGGCATGTCCTATGCGATGGGCGCGTTCATCGCCGGGGTGATGCTGGCGGAATCGTCGTACCGCCACGAGATCGAGGCCGACATCGAGCCGTTCCGCGCGCTGTTCCTGGGGCTGTTCTTCGTCGCGGTCGGCCTGTCGCTCGACCTCGGCGCGGTCGCGGACAACTGGCTGCTGATCCTCCTCGCCGTACCGCTCTTCGTCGTGCTGAAGTCCACGGTGATCTACGGCGTCTCGCGCCTGTTCCACTCGCCGCACCGGCTTGCTGCCCGGCTCGCGCTCGGGCCTGTCGCAGCACGGCGAGTTCGGCTTCGTGCTCTTCGCCGCCGCGGCCTCCGCCGGGGTGCTGGAGCCCGCGACGAGCACCGTGGTGGTCAGCATCGTCACGCTTTCGATGGCGCTGTCGTCGCAGTCCGGTCGGCTCCTGAGCCTCGTCTCGCCGCCCCGGGCCCGCGAGACCATCGACGAGGACTACGCCGACGCGGGCGGCGCCGTGCTGGTCGTCGGCTTCGGCCGCTTCGGTCAGCTCGTGGCGCAGTCTCTGGTCGCCGAAGGATTGCCCGTGACGTTGCTCGACCACGACGCAGATCGCATCCGCGAGGCAGGGCGCTTCGGGACGCGGGTCCATTTCGGCGACGGCGCCAGGCGCGACGTTCTCGAGGCCGCAGGCGCGAGCGAGGCCCGCGCCATCGTCGTCTGCGTCGACGACCCCGTGACTACCGACCGCATAGTCGGTGTCGTCTCGCGCGACTTCGCGCATCTGCGTGTGCTGGTGCGGGCCTACGACCGGCTCCACGCGATCCGGCTGATGAACGCCGGCGCCGACGCCGTCGTGCGCGAGACGGCGGCCGCGGCGCTGGAGCTCGGCGCCGAGGTGCTGACGGCGCTCGGCTACGGCGATGCCGCCGAGGTCGTGAACGGGGTCCGCGCCCGCGACGAGGCGCGGCTGGAGGAGCAGCGCCAGAGGTCGCAGGGCGCGCGCGACCGGGATGCCGCGATCGCGGCGATCCTGCCCGAACCGTTGACGAAATCGCGCAAGGCGGCCCGGCAGGAGAGGAAGGCGACGTAAAGAGATCCGTCAGGTGGCGTGCCCCGGCGCATTTGCAACGCACGCACGACGCGAAAAGGAGACGCCCTCCAAAGCGTGTGAAAAGCCTTGTGTCGTTTAGCCTGGATTCGCGAAAAGCAAATCAAACTTGTCAAATGGTTTCAAAGAGTTCCTTATGTTTTCAAGTTGGACACACCCCGAATTCCGGCTTGTCTCCGACGCGTCGGGGGCGTGACGGCGCGTCCCGCAGCCTCTAACATCGGCCCGGCCGCGGCCGGGCGCGGCTTTCCGGAAGGGCAGCGACATGGGCTCGATCCTCGCCATCGATCAGGGCACGACCTCTAGCCGGGCGATGCTGTTCGACGCGGAGCTGGAGATCGCCGCAGTTGCGCAAGAGGAGTTCCCGCAGCACTTCCCGCGCTCCGGCTGGGTCGAGCACGACCCCGCGGACATCTGGGCCAGCACCCTCGCCACCTGCCGCGGGGCGCTCGAGAAGTCGGGCGCGGAGGATCTGA
>JBBQRM010000057.1:0-10897 GCA_038214855.1 Rhodobacterales bacterium
CTCCTGCGCCCCGTCATGCCCGATCCGGTCTGCGTGCTCGTGCACCGCGCGCCCCTCGAGGTCGCCCGTTCGCTCGCCGCGCGCAACGGCTTCGGCATCCTCGAGGGGCTGGCGCTGTGGGAGGCCTATACCCGCAGCGCGTTGGCCGTCTCGGCCGACCTGCCGCGGCTGCAGCTCGGCTATGCCGACCTGCTCGCGGACCCCGCGGGCACGATGACGCGCCTGGTGGCGCGGCTGGAGGCGCTGGGGGTCGCGGGGCTGCACGCTCCCGAGCCCGCGGCGCTGGCGGAGTTCGTGACGCCCACGCTCCACCGCCACCGCGCGGAGGAAGACGAGGCGGCGGCGCTGCTCACCCCCGAACAGGCGCGGCTCTGGGCGGCGGTGTCGGAGGCGGCCGCGGGAACCGAGATCGGAGACGGGCCGGAGACGGGCGCCCTTTCGCCCGCGGCGGCGGCGCTCCTGCGCGACCTCGACGCGCGCCAGGACCTCGCCCGCGCGCTGCGCGCCGAGACCGGGCGGCTCGGCCGGTCGCTGACCACGCGCCGCGCCGAGCGCGCCGGCGCGCGCCGGGTCGAGGCGAAGCTCACCCGCACCGAGACCGATCTCGCCGCGGCCCGGGTCCGGATCGAGGAGCTCGCGGCCAGCCGCGCCAACGCCAAGGGCGCGCTCAAAGGCGAGCGGGAGCACGCCGCCGCGCAGGCCGCCGCGGCCGCCGAGACCGAGGCCGCGCATGTTGCCGAGCTGGCGGAGCGGCAGGCCCGGATCGAGGCGCTGGAGGCGGAGACGGGCGCGCTGCACCGCGAGACCGCGCAGCTCAAGCGGCGCCGCAAGGAGGCGGAGACCCGACTGAAGGCGGTGCAAAAGGAACTCAAGAAGCTCCTGCGCTCCACCTCCTGGCGGCTGACGGCGCCGCTGCGCGTCTCGGGCCAGGCGCTCAAGGACGCGCGGCGCGGCACCCTGTGGCGCCGGCCCGGCAAAACCGCCGCGCCCCGACTCCTGCCGCAGCCGACAGCCGCCCCCGGCGGCCAGCGGGACCGGCTGCGCCGCTGGCTGGAGCGGTCGCGCCACGAGCGGCTCATCGCCGCCTCGCCCCTCTTCGATCCGGGCTGGTTTCTCGCGGAATATCCAGAGGTCGCGCAGGCCGGAGGCGATCCGGCGCGGCACTTTCTCGCCCATGCGCGGCGCGAGGGGCTGAACCCCTCGGCCGCCTTCGACACGATCGCCTATATGAAGGCCCATCCGGACGTGGCGCGCTCGGGCATGAACCCGCTCGTCCACTACCTGATGCACGGACGCGCCGAGAGCCGCAGGATCGCGCCGGTGCCGCCGCGCCGGACCGACACCGACTTCGACCCCGCCGCCGCGCGGGCCTGGGTGGCGGCGCTGCGCGCGGACCCCGCCCATGCCCGCCTGCGCGCGGCGCTGGAGGTCGGGGACGACGGTCGGGCCGGAGACGGGAACGAGGACGGGGACGGGGCGCAGGCGGGCGCCCCGCTCGTCTCGGTGATCCTGCCGACGCGCGACCGGGTGGCGCTGCTGCCCCAGGCGATCGAGAGCGTGCGCGCCCAGAGCTATCCCCGCTGGGAGCTGGTCGTCGTCGACGACGGCTCGACCGACGGCACCGCGGCGATGCTCGCGGCCGACTTCCCCGACCCGCGCATCCGGGTGGTCACGACGCTCGGCCTCGGCGTCTCGGGAGCGCGCAACGCAGGTCTCGAGGCGGCGCGGGGCGCGCTGATCGCCTATCTCGACAGCGACAACTTCTGGATGCCCGACTACCTCGAGCTGATGACGGCGGAATTCGCCCGCTCGGGGGCTTCCTGCGTCTATGCGGTGCTCAAGGTGCGCGAGGAGGCCAAGGGCCGCCCCGCCTCGATCTGGCACCGCGCGCGGCCCTTCGACTTCGAGACGCTCGCCTTCTCGAACTACATCGACCTCAACATCTTCATGCACCGCGCCGATCTGGTCGCCCGCCACGGCGGCTTCGACCCCGACCTGCGCCGCGCCGTCGACTGGGACCTGATCCTGCGCTACCTGCGGCGCGAGACGGTCAGCTTCGCGAATTTCGTCGGCGCCGAATACGACCATTCCGACCGCGCCGACCGGCTGACGGTGCGCGAACTGTTCGCCTACAAGAACGTGGTGCGCAACAAGCACTGGATCGACTGGGAGGCGCTTAAGGCCGGGGTCGAGGCGCGCGACCCGCGGCTCGTCTCGGTGGTGATGTGCCTCCAGGGCTCGGTCGAGGCGACCGAGGCACGGCTCCAGGCGCTCTTCACCCATCCCGCCGGGCGGCGCTTCGAGCTCGTGCTGGTCGACAACGGCGTGGACGCGGTCTCCAAGGCCATCCTCAGCGAATGGGCCAGGCGCGAGTCGCGCATCCGCCTCGTCGAGAGCCGCGAGAACGTCCATCTCGCGCTCGGCTCCAACCTCGGCTTCGCGGCGACCCGCGGGTCGGTGGTGGTGTTTCTCGACGACCGCGTCGAGGTCTCGCCGGAATGGCTGCGCACGCTCACCCGCCCGCTCGACGATCCCGCCGTCATGGGCGCGCAGCCGAAGGTCCTCACGGCCGCGGGCGCGATCGCCGGCGTAGGCCTGGTCTTCGGGCCGCGCGGGCCGCTGCCCTATCCGCTCCACGCAGGCCGGCCCGGGGATTTCGCGCCGACCGACCGGCCGCGCGCGCTCGCGTCCCTCATGGGCGCCTGCGCGGCCTTCCGCGCCGCCGACATCGTGGCCGTGCGCGGCTTTCACCCGATCTATTCCACCGAGGCGCAGGACGCCGATCTCTGCCTGCGCCTGGGCGGGGGGAAGGCGGTGTTCCGCTCGGTCCCCGACGCGCTCGTCCGCCTCCACCCCGGCGGCCCGCGCATCCGGCCCGCGCGCATCGAGGCCGACCGGCGGCAGTTCGCCCTCCTGTGGGGCGCGCGCATCACCCCGGACGATGCCGCGCATTACGCGCACGACGGGCTCGAGGCGCCGGCCGCCTACGTGCCCGACCGGCCGGAATGGGCGGAGGCGGGAACCGCCCTCTGGCAGCCCGAGCCGCCCGCCGCCCCCCTGCCCCCGGCGGGGCTCGAGGGCCGCACGATCGCGCTCAAGATCGGCTGCCCCAAGCCCGAGATGAAGGACCATTGGGGCGACTACCACTTCGCCGTGGCGCTCGCGGGCGCTTTTTTGCGCAAGGGGGTGGCGGCCCGCATCGACTTCGCCGCCGATCCCGACCGGCACGCGCGCGCGGACGACCTCAACCTGGTGCTGCGCGGCCGCCAGCGCTTCGAGCCCAAACCCGGCACGCTCAACCTGATGTGGCTGATCAGCCATCCTGACCGGGCGAGCGTCGAGGAGATGCTGGGCTTCGACCACGTGTTCGTAGCCTCCCGTGTCTGGGCCGAGCGGGTGGCGGCCACGCCGGGCCTGTCCTGCGAGGCGCTGCTGCAATGCACCGACAGCGCGCGCTTCTCACCCGCGCCGCCCGATCCCGCGCGCGCGAGCCGCGCCCTCTTCGTGGCCAATTCGCGCAACGTGCTGCGCTCGGTGGTGCGCGAGGCGATGGAGCAGAATCTCGCGCTCGACATCTACGGCGAGATGTGGGAGGGGCTGGCGCCCACCGAGTGGATCCGTGCCAGGAAGATCGAGAACGTCGACCTGCCGCGCCACTACGCCTCCGCCGAGGTGGTCCTGAACGACCATTGGGACAGCATGCGCGAGAACGGCTTCGTCTCGAACCGCATCTTCGACGTGCTGGCCTGCGCGGCACCGCTGGTCACCGACCGGATCACCGGGCTGCCGGAGGAGATCGCCGCGGGCTGCCGGTTCTTCGGCGAGGGCGTTGCGCTCTCCGAGGCGGTCGCGGCGGCGCGCGCCGCGCGCGACCCGGAGCG
This sequence comes from Rhodobacterales bacterium, assembly GCA_038214855.1. Classification (GTDB taxonomy): domain Bacteria; phylum Pseudomonadota; class Alphaproteobacteria; order Rhodobacterales; family Rhodobacteraceae; genus Amaricoccus. The sequence continues at coordinate 3,882 of JBBQRM010000057.1, forward strand.
CGAGCGCGCGCTCGCCGAAACGGTGCGCCGCGACCACAGCTTTAACGCGCGCGCCGGCGTCATCCTCGCGGTGATCGCGGCCCGGCTCGCCGCGCCCGCCGCCGAGGAGGGCGCGGCCTCGCGGCGGATGGCGAGCTAGGCCGGACCCGCGCCGATCAGATTGAGGACGAATCCATGACCCCCACCGAGACCGCGCCCCAGCCCACCGAGACGGCCACGCAGACGGAATTCCCCCCGTCCCGCCTGCCGCCCGAGGCCGAGGGCGGCATCCGCAACCTCCAGGTCGGCTGCGGACCGCAGCATCTGCGCCCCGACTGGTGGAACACCGACCTGCGGCCCTTCCGCGGCCTCGACGAGCCGCTCGACGCGGTCGCGCCCTGGCGCTGGAAGGGGGTGCTCGAGCACATCTACGCCGAGCATTTCCTCGAGCATCTCGACCTCGAGGACGCGGTGAAGTTCCTCACCAACGCCGGACGGGCGCTCCGGGTCGGCGGCCACATCCGCCTGTCGACCCCGGGGCTCGAATGGGTGATGTCCTCGCATTTCAGGTTCCGCGAGCCCGGCCCCGAGCAGGTGCTCGACAGCCTGCGCACCAACCGCGCCTTCCACGGCTGGGGGCACCAGTTCCTCTGGTCGCGCGGCATGCTGGAGTGGGTGCTCGGGGGGCTGAACTACACCGACATCCGCTTCCATGCCTACGGCGAGAGCGGGCGGGATGTCTTCCGGGGCATCGAGATGCACGGCAAGTTCCGGGTGATGAACGGCTATCCGTCGGTCTGGATCGTCGAGGCGACGCGCGGCGAGGCCGCCATCGAGGCCGATCCCGAAATGCTCGCGCTGATGCGCCACGAGTTCCTGCGCCAGGTGCGCGGCGGGCATTGAGCCGCCCCCGGCACCCGCAGGCCGGCGCCCGGATCGCCGCCCTCTGGCGGTGGCTGCCCGAGCCTCTGCGCCACGCGCTCCCGCTCGGGATGAGGGAATGGGCGCGCGCGCGCCTCGAGCCGCCACCGCGCAGGGCTCGCACGGCCCAGGGCGCAAAGGCCCCGCGCCGCGCCGCTGCCCCCACCCGGCTCGGCGGCGGGCGCAAGGGCGTCTATGCCACCGGCGCCTACTGGCAGGAGCGCACCGACCTGCTCTACTACCAGTATTTCCGCTTCATGATCCGCTGCATCGGCCACGAGGCGGGCTCGATGGCCGACGTGGGTTCGGGCAATTGCGGCTATCTCGACTGGTTCGACTGGATCCCCGAGCGCGTCTCGATCGACCTGAAGATCCCCTACCGCTCGCAGAGCGTGAGGGCGATCCGCGGCGACATCCTCGCGCTCGACCTGCAGCGCTTCGACGTGGTGAGCTGCCTGCAGGTCATCGAGCACGTGCCCGACCCCGCACCCTTCGCGCGGCGGCTGCTCGAGCTCGGCCGGGTGGTGGTGGTCTCGGTGCCGTACCGCTGGCCGCGCGGCACGCGGGGCCACGTCAACGACCCGGTGGATCTCGCGAAGCTCGAGGGCTGGTTCGGGCGGCGGGCGAACTACCACCTCGTCGTCACCGAGCCCTTCGTCGGCGCCAAGGGCGCGCGGCTGATCGCGCTCTTCGACGAGGACCCCCGCCGGCGCTTCGGCCGCACCACGCTCGAGAACTGCCGCCCGGCCTGAGTGCTGCGCGAGCTACCGGTTGCACGTTGCAAGCGTGGGAGGATGCCGATGCTGCTGACCCTCTATGCCCACCCTTTCTCGTCCTATTGCCAGAAGGTGCTGGTCGCACTGTGGGAAAACGACACCCCCTTCACCTATCGCCATCTCGAGGAGCCCGGCGCGGCTGCGGCGCGCGCAGCGCTGTGGCCGCTCGGACGCTTCCCCGTGCTGACCGACGACGACGCGACGGTGGCGGAATCGAGCATCATCATCGAGCATCTCGACCTCCATCACCCCGGGCCCGTCCGGTTGCTGCCGGAACGGCGGGAGGCAGCACTGGAGGTCCGGTTCATGGACCGTTTCTTCGACAATTATGTGATGTCCTCGATGCAGAAGCCGGTGTTCGAGGCGCTGAGGTCCGAAGGTGCGCGTCTCGACGAGGCGATGGCGGAGGCGCGGCAGGCGCTCGACGTGGCCTATGCCTGGCTGGAAGCGCGGCTCTCGGACCGGGTCTGGGCGGCGGGCGAGGACTTCGGCATGGCCGATTGCGCCGCGGCACCGTCGCTGTTCTACGCCGATTGGGTTCACCGGATCGGGCCTTCGTTCCCGCGGCTGCGGGCGTACCGGTCGCGGCTTCTGTCCAGGCCGTCCTTCGCCCGGGCCGTGGAGGAAGCCCGCCCCTATCGGCCGTATTTCCCCCTCGGGGCTCCCGACCGCGACTGACGGCGGACGCGGCCGCGAGACGCGGGCGCCCCGGACCGTCTGCGGTCCCGAGGCGTGAAACTCCTAACGGAGTGTAAACTCGGCGAAATTTCCTCAATTATTTCAACGGCCGGAGTCGCCTTTCACAGTGAAAGGCGTGAAAGCCCCTCCCCCGGCCGATCTTTCCGGGTCCCCCGACCGCCCACGAGCGCCCTTGTGGCGGCCGGCGATTTCCCCGATCTTCGCGCACGTCATGGATGCGCTCGTCTCCGCCTATCTGCGCCTGCCGCTTCGCCTGCGCGTGGCCCTGCCCCCGGGGCTCAAGCACTGGGGGCGCGCCCGCCTGCTGCCCCGGCTGCAGCGGCGCGGCGGGCGCACGGTCCGCCTCGAGGCCAAGCTCTGGGAGGGGTTCTCGCGCTCGGCCGCAGCCGAACTCGCCGCGATGGTGGACGCCCCCGAGACCTCGCCCGCCGCCGCCGCGGCGGCCGCGCTGGCGCTGGCGCGCTGGTACGCGGTCGCCGACGATTTCGACGCGGCCCTCGAAGCCACGGTCGCCGCGCGCACCCGCCATCCCGGCTGCGCCACCCAGACGCGGCAGTTCCTGCTCGAGGCGAAGTACCTCTGCCTGCTCGAGCGGCGGGAAGAGGCGCGCGCGCTCATGCTGGAGCGCACCCGCGACGCGACTTTCCTCGACGCCTCGAGCGCGCTGATGCTGGCGGCGACCCACCGCGGCCCCGCGGCGAGCGCGGCGGACGCCGCGGCAGCGCTCGGCCACATCAACGCCGTCTTCGCCCGCGAGGGGCTCGCGACGCTCGCCCTCCACGACCCCGCCCTCCCGCTCTCGATCGACAACCTCGCAGCCGCCCGCCGGCCGCGGGCCGTCGCGGGCCCCCGCGTCAGCGTCATCGTCCCGGCCTTCCGCTGCGCCGCAACCCTGCCGACGGCGCTGCGCAGCCTCGCCGCGCAGAGCTGGGAGAACCTCGAGGTCCTCGTCGTCGACGACGCGAGCGGCGACGAGACCCCCGAGGTCGCGGTCGAGTTCGCCGCCCGCGATCCCCGCTTCCGGCTGATCCGCCAGACGCAGAACGCCGGCAGCTACGCCTGCCGCAACCGCGCACTCGGGGAGGCGACCGGCGCGCTCATAACCGTGCACGACGCCGACGACTGGTCGCATCCCGAGAAGATCCGCCTCCAGGCCGAGGCGCTGGCGAAGGGGGGCACCGACAATTTCTCCGCCTGGTCGCGCACCCTGCCCGATCTCACCTTCCTCGGCACGATCCGCGCCAGCCGGACGCTCGTCTCGCTGAACTTCTCCGCGCACATGATCCGGCGCGACGCGCTGATCGCCGCCGGCGGCTGGGACCGGGTGCGGGTCACCGGCGACAGCGAGCTCGTCTGGCGGCTCGAGGCGCTGGCGGGCCGGCCCAAGGACGCCTTTCGCGACCGGCTGGTCCGCCCCGATTGCCCGCTCTCCTTCGGCCGGCTCTCGGCCTCGTCGCTGACCGGCACGCAGGCCACCCACGTGCTCTCGATCCACCACGGATTGCGGCGGGAGTACCGCGAGGCGGCCGACCACTGGCACGCGCGGCTCAGGCGCGGCGAGGGACGCGCCGCACTCGCCCTTCTCGACGTCGAGCGCTTTCCCGCGCCGGCGGCAATCCGACCCGAGCGGATCTCCCCGCCGCCGCTCGACCTGGTGATGGTCGCCGATTTCAACATGCTGGGCGGCACCCATCATTCGACAATGGCGATGCTCGAGGCGGGCCGCCGCGCAGGCCTCACGCTCGGTCTGGTCCAGTACCGCCGCTACGACCTCGACGTGACGCGGCCGCTCAACCCGGAGGTCCGCGATCTGGCCTGGGCCGCGGGGATGCGCATCATCGCCCCCGGCGAGACCGCGAGCGCCAGGACCTTGGTCTTCAGCCATCCGCCGCTCGCCTCTCATGTGATGGACCGCGTGCCCGCGATCGCCCACGACCGGCTGGTCGTCGTCGTCAACCAGATGGCCGAACGCCGTACCGACGGCTTGAGCCCGGTTTACGACCCCGGTCCCGTGCGCGCGCATCTGCGCGAGATGTTCGGCTCCGAAGGGCTGTGGGCGCCGATCTCGGCGCGGGTGCGCGCGCTGATGGTCGCCGATCCGCGCTATCCCCCGCCGCTCGAGGACACCTGGACGCCGCTGATCGACGCCGCCGCCTGGGCCGCGCGCCCGGCGGCCTGGCGGGGAGAGACGCGGCCGCGCCCGGTGATCGGCCGGCACGGGCGCGACCATCCGCTCAAATGGCCGGTCGACCGCCACGCCTTGCGCGCCGCCTATTGCGCCGGGCGGGCTTGCGAGGTGCGCTTTCTCGGCGGCGCCAAACACGCGGCGGCGCGGGTGGGGCGCTGGCCGCGGAACTGGCGGGCGGAGCCCTTCGGCGCGCGCCCGCCGCGGGCCTTCCTCACCGATCTCGACGTCTTCCTGCACTATCCCGATCCCGATTACATCGAGGAGTTCGGCCGTGCGCCGATGGAGGCGATGGCCGTGGGCGTGCCGGTGATCCTGCCGCCGGAGTTCCGCCCGACCTTCGGGGAGGCCGCCCTCTATGCCGAGCCCGAGGGCGTCTGGCCGCTGGTCGAGCGCCTCTGGCGCGACCGCGGCGCTTGGGAGGCGCAGGCGGCCGCGGGCCGCGCCTTCGTCGCTGCGGAATGCGACCTCGGGGTGTTTCCCGGTCGCCTCGACCGGCTCGCGCGCGCGGGTGCCGAGCCCGCCTCCGCCTGAGGCGCCCGTGGCCGCCGCCGAAGATTCCGTGCCCGAGATCTCCGTCATCGTGCCGGTCTTTCGCCAGTGGGACCTCCTCCCGGCGCTCGTCGCAGCCCTCGAGGCCCAGAGCCTGCCCGCGGAGCGCTTCGAGCTGCTGCTGGCCGACAACGAGCCCGCGGCGGCGCCCGCCGCCCTCGCGCTGCCGCCGAACGCCCGGCGCCTCCCCTGCCCCGCCCCCGGCGCCTATGCCGCGCGCAACGCCGCCGCGCTGCAGGCGCGGGGGCGGCTCCTGGCTTTCACCGACGCCGACTGCCGGCCCGATCCCGGCTGGCTCGCGGCCCTTAGGGCCGCCGCGGCCGAGACGCCCGGCCATCTGATCGCGGGGCCGGTGCGGGTGACCGGGCCGGCCGAGCCCTCGGCTTGCGCCATCTACGACATGGTCCGCGGCATCCCCCAGGCGGATTACGTGGCACGCGGCTATGCCGCGACCGCCAATCTCGCGGTGCCCGCGCGCATCTTCCGCGCGCTCGGCGGCTTCGATGCGCAGCGCTTCTCGGGCGGCGACGCCGCCTTCTGCCGCCGCGCGGCCGCCGCCGGCCATCCGCTGCGCCTCGCGCCCGGTGCTGTCATAGCCCATCCCGCGCGCGAGGACTGGGCCGCGCTTAAGCGCAAGGCCCGCCGCATCAAGGGCGGCCAGATCCGGGCCGGGCGCCCGGCGCGGCGCGCGGCCTGGACGCTGCGCACGCTGGCGCCGCCCCTGCGCGATCTGTGGCGCTATGCGTCGAGCCCGCATCCCGCGCGCCACCGCCGCATCGCCATGGCCCTGCGCCTGCGCCTCTGGGGGGTCGAGCTCGCCGAGACCGCGCGCCTCATTGCGGGCGGGACGCCGGAGCGGCGGTGAGGCCTGCGCCCGGTTCGCGGGACCGCCAAGACAGAATGCGGACCGGCCCGTTGGCCGGATTGCATTTTTCACCCCATGCCCGTTGGCATGGGGCCCCGTCTGCTCGATAGGGTTTCTGCCCATATGAAAGCCGGAAGACGGGCGGCCGAGGCGGTGCCGCGCCTTTCCTCACAGCCGCCGGGCGAGCGCCCTGGCGGCATAGTGCAGGAAATACCAGCCGGCGCGCGCCCGTCCCAGACCCTCGACGCGGCGCAGCACCTCCCAGGTGGCGCGGGCGGCCACGCGCTTGTCGGCCGAGAGCGAATCCGGACGGAGCCGGTAGTCGGCGAGCACCTCCGGCAGCCCGTGGGCCGGGACGCGCGCGAGCAGCTTCAGCCACAAGGCGTAATCCTGGCGCCGCGCGACGTCGGGCATCTCGACGCGGCCGAGGATGTCCGCGTCGTAGACCGCGGTCAGGCAGCCGATCGGATTGCCGCGCAGCGCCTGGGCCCGGGTCACGCGCGCCGGCGCCGCGACCACGCCCAGAGGGCGGCCGGTCGCGTCGATGCGGCGGTAGGCGGAGAAGACGAAGGCATGGCCGTGTTCGTCCATGAACGCGATCTGGCGCGCGAGCTTGCCCGGATACCACAGGTCGTCGGCGTCGAGAAAGGCGATGCGCCGCCCGCGCGCCGCACGGATCGCCTCGTTGCGCGCCGCCGCGGGCCCCCGCCGCGCGCCGCCCCCCAGCAGCCGGAGCCGCGGATCGCGCGCGGCGAGCGCCTCGGCGAGCGCGCGGCTGCCGTCGGTCGAGCCGTCATCGACGATGAGCATCTCCCAGTCCGCGAGGCTCTGGGCCTGCACCGAGGCCACGGTCTCGGCGAGCGTCGCGGCGGCATTCCAGACCGGCGTGACCACCGAGACGGCAGGACGCGCGCTCACTTCTCGGTCAGTGCGCTCGCATGCCGGCGCAGCAGATAGGCGCCCACGACGAAGGTGCCGAGCCCGATGCCGAGCACGTAAGGATAGGAGACGAACTGCGGGTCGTAGGAGCCGTAGAAGC
>JBBQRM010000058.1:0-10878 GCA_038214855.1 Rhodobacterales bacterium
CTGATGGACGAGATGGTGACCTGCGCCAAGGGGAGCAGCTTCATCGAGCAGGTCATCGGCTTCGACGGCACCGCAAACCACGACGCCGAGCTCGATCGGACAGCCCTCGGCAAGCCGGTGCGCTTCACCGCCTGCGACACCGCGCAGGACGACGTGGCGCTCCTCGGGGCCACCTCGGGCACCACCGGCGAGCCGAAGCTGACCGCGCATTTCCACCGCGACCTCCTGATCATCGCCGACGGCTACGCCGCGGAGGTGCTGGAGGTGACGCCCAAGGACATCTTCGTCGGCTCGCCGCCGCTTGCCTTCACCTTCGGGCTCGGCGGGCTCGCGGTCTTCCCGCTGCGCTTCGGCGCGGCGGCGACGCTGCTCGAAACGGCGTCGCCGCAGAACATGATCGAGCTCATCGAGACGCACTGCGCCACCATCTGCTTCACCGCGCCCACAGCGTATCGCGCGATGCTTGCCGCGATGGACGCGGGCGCGGATCTCTCGAGCTTGCGTTGCGCCATTTCGGCCGGCGAGACGCTGCCGGCGCCCGTCTATGAGGACTGGCTGGCGAAGACCGGCACGCCGATGCTCGACGGGATCGGCGCCACCGAGATGCTGCACATCTTCATCACCAACCGTCTCGGCGACGCCCATCCCGCCTGCACCGGGCGCCCGGTGCGCGGCTATCAGGCGCGGGTGATGGACGAGGCGATGGCCGAGGTGCCACGCGGCACCGTCGGGCGGCTGGCGGTGAAGGGTCCGACCGGCTGCCGTTACCTTGCCGACCAGCGGCAGGGGGCCTACGTGCGCAACGGCTGGAACCTGACGGGCGACAGCTTCTGGCAGGACGAGGCCGGGTATTTTCACTTCGCCGCGCGCTCCGACGATCTGATCGTGTCGTCGGGCTACAACATTGCGGGGCCCGAGGTGGAGGCGGCGCTGCTCACGCACGCCGCAGTTGCCGAATGCGGCGTGATCGGCGCGTCCGACGCCGACCGCGGCCAGATCGTTCAGGCGCATGTGGTCCTGAACCCGGGCTTCGCGCCCGACGCCGCGATGGCCGCCGCCCTCCAGGCGCATGTGAAGGCGGCTATCGCGCCCTATAAATACCCCCGCGAGGTGCGCTTCATCGCAGCACTTCCCAAAACCGCGACCGGCAAAGTCCAGCGCTTCCGGCTGCGCGATGGCTGAGCCCGCGTTCCGCACGTCCCAGAAGGTGCTCTTCCAGCATTGCGACCCGGCGGGGATCGTCTTCTATCCGCGCTATTTCGAGATGATCAACGCCGCCATCGAGGCCTGGTTCGACGAGGGGCTCGGGGTCTCCTTCGCGCAGATGATGTTCGAGCGCCGCACCGGCGTCCCGCTCGCGCGGATCGAGGCCGAGTTCCACGCGCCGAGCCGCCTCGGCGACCGGCTCGATCTCGCACTCCAGGTGACCCGCCTCGGCGGCGCCAGCCTCGATGTCGCGCTTCGCGCCGTCGCGGGTGACGAGAAGCGGTTCACCGCGACCGCGACGCTGGTGCACGTTGATGCGCGGCTGAAGGCCGCTCCCTGGCCCGACGATCTGCGGACGCGTATCGGGGGGAGAGCGTGAGGATCCTGCACCCCGAGGGCTGGAAGCCCGCCCGTGGATATGCGAACGGCATCTCTGCCGCCGGGCGGACGATCTTCGTCGGCGGCCAAGTCGGCTGGAACGCCGACCAGATCTTCGTGTCCGACGAGTTCGTCGCGCAATGCGCCCAGGCGCTCGAGAACGTCGTGGCGGTGCTCGCCTGCGACGGCGCGGGCCCCGAACACTTCACCCGGCTCACCTGGTATGTCATCGACCGCGAGGAGTATCTCGCGAACCAGCGCGCGCTCGGCGAGGTCTATCGCCGGATCATCGGCCGGCATTACCCGGCGATGACGCTCGTCCAGGTGGTCGCCCTCGCCGAGGCGCGCGCGCGGGTCGAGATCGAGGCCGTGGCGGTGGTCGAGGGCTGATCCCGCCGAAAGCGCTTGGGAAGAGCGGGGACCATCTCCTACACTCGCGGCAAACAGGAGAGGAAGACGACGATGAAACCAACAATGACAGCGGTGCTCGCGGCGATGGCGCTGACCGCGCCGGCACTGGCGGAGCCGGTGAAGGTCGGCATGATCACCACGCTCTCGGGCGGCGGCGCGGGGCTCGGCATCGACGTGCGCGACGGCTTCATGCTCGCGATGCAGCAGGCGAACAATCCTGACCTCGAGCTCGTGGTCGAGGACGACCAGCAGAAGCCCGACATCGCGGTCCAGCTCGCCGACGAGATGATCCAGTCCGAGAAGGTCGATGTGCTGACCGGCATCATCTTCTCGAACCTCGCGATGGCGGTGATCCCCTCGGCGGTGGCGCAGGGCAAGTTCTACCTCTCGCCCAATGCCGGACCCTCGGCGCTGGCAGGTTCCGGCTGCGATCCGAACTATTTCAACGTGGCCTGGCAGAACGACAACCTGCACGAGGCCGCAGGCGCCTATGCCAACGACGCGGGTTTCGCCAACAGCTTCATAATGGCGCCGAACTACCCCGCCGGCACCGACGCGCTGACCGGCTACAAGCGCTTCTACGAGGGCGAACTCGCAGGCGAGGTCTACACCCAGCTCGGCCAGACCGACTACGCCGCCGAGATCGCCCAGATCCGCGACTCGGGCGCGGACAGCGTCTTCTTCTTCCTGCCCGGCGGCATGGGCATCTCGTTCATGAAGCAATATGCCCAAGCGGGTGTCGATATTCCCCTGATCGGGCCGGCGTTCTCCTTCGACCAGGGAATCCTGCAGGCGGTGGGCGACGCGGCGCTGGGGGTGAAGAACACCTCGCAATGGTCCAAGGACATCGACAACCCCACGAACAAGGCCTTCGTCGAGAGCTTCCAGACCGAATACGGCCGCCTCCCCTCGCTCTACGCGAGCCAGGGCTTCGACACCGCCAACCTGCTCCTGTCGGCGATGGGAAAGGCCGAGGTCACGGATGCGGACGCCTTCCGCGCCGCACTCGAGGAGGCCGACTTCGCCTCGACCCGCGGCGACTTCCGCTTCGGGCCGAACCACCACCCGATCCAGGACATCTACGTCCGCGAGGTGGTCAAGGAGGGCGACGTCTATACCAACCGCATCGTCGGCGTAGCACTCAAGGACCACGCCGACGCCTATGCCGCGGAGTGTCAGATGTAGCGCCTTGTCCGCGAGCCTGCTCGCCGAGCAGGTCCTCAACGGGCTCCAGCTCGGGGTGATGCTGTTCCTGATGGCCGCGGGGCTGACGCTGGTCTTCGGGGTGATGGGGCTCATCAACCTCGCGCACGGGTCGCTCTACATGGTCGGCGCCTTCGCCTGCGCGGCCACGGCGGCGGCCACCGGCTCCTTCTGGCTCGGCCTCGCCGCCAGCCTCGCCGCCGCCGCGGCGGCCGGCGCGCTGGTGGAGATTGCCGTGCTCAGGCGCCTCTACGCCCGCGACCATCTCGACCAGGTGCTCGCGACCTTCGCGCTGATCCTGATGTTCTCGGAAGCCACGCGCTGGCTCTTCGGCTCCTTCCCGCTCTATCTCGACGTGCCGCGATCCCTCGCGGGCGCGGTCGAGCTGCCCTTCGGCATCCGCTACCCGCTCTACCGGCTGATGATCATCGGCGTGGGGCTCGCGGTCGCATTGGGGCTCTTCTGGCTCATCGGCCGCACCCGGCTCGGGGTGCGCATCCGCGCCGGCGAGGCCGACCGCGAGATGATCGCGGCCCTCGGCGTCGACATCGCCCGGCTCTACACGCTGGTCTTTGCGCTCGGCGCGGCGCTGGCGGGGCTAGCGGGGGCGCTCGTGGGCACGCTCCAGTCGGTGCAGGTCGGGATGGGCGAACCGGTGCTGATCCTCGCCTTCGTGGTTATCGTGATCGGCGGCATCGGCTCGATCAAGGGGGCGCTGGTCGGTGCACTGCTGGTGGGGGTGACCGATACGCTGGGCCGCGCGCTGCTGCCGTCGGCTCTTGGCGCTTTCATGGAGCCGTCGGGCGCCACCGCCGTCGGCTCAGCGATAGCCTCGATGCTGATCTACGTGCTGATGGCGCTGGTGCTGGTGGTCCGGCCGGCCGGCCTCTTCGGGGCAAGGGCGTGATCCCCGAACGGTGGCTGAACGTAGCCCTCGCGGCGGGGCTGCTCGCGGTGCCGCTTCTCGCAGTGGCGGCGGGGGAGACCTTCACCGTGACGCTCGCGACCAAGGTCGCGATCCTCGGGCTCGCCGGGGCGGGGCTCAACCTCGCGCTGGGTTACGGCGGGCTCGTCTCCTTCGGGCATGCCGCCTTCTTCGGCCTGGGCGGCTATGCAGCCGGCATCCTCGCTAGCCACGGGATCGTCTCGATGCCGGCGATCTGGCCGGTGGCCATCGCCACGGGCGGGCTGGCGGCGCTGGCCATCGGCGCGCTCAGCCTGCGCACGACCGGCGTCTATTTCATCATGACCACGCTCGCCTTCGGGCAGATGGTCTACTATTTCGCCGTCTCCTGGCCGGCCTACGGCGGCGAGGACGGGCTGCCTATCTATGTGCGCAACCGCTTTTCCGGGCTCGACACGCTCGATCCGATCCAGTTCTTCGCGCTCGCCTACGTCCTGCTCCTCGCCGCACTGGCGCTGACGGCGCGGATTGCCGCCTCCCGCTTCGGCCTCGCCCTCGCCGGCGCGCGGCAGAACCCCGCGCGGCTGCAGGCGGTGGGGATCCGCCGCTACGGCATCGCCCTGACCGCCTTCGTGATATCGGGCGCGATCACCGGCCTCGCGGGCGCGCTCTATGCCGATCTCAACCGCTTCGTGAGCCCCGCGATGCTGAGCTGGCAGACCTCAGGCGAGCTCCTGGTCTTCGTGATCCTCGGCGGCACCGGCCGGCTGTGGGGTCCGGTGGCGGGCGCTGCGCTCTACGTGACGCTCGAGCACTGGCTCGGCGGCGTCAGCGATTACTGGCGGTTCCTGCTCGGGTTGCTCCTGCTCGGAGTGGTGCTGTTCGCGCGCGGCGGCGTGATCGGACTGCTGTCGGGGCCTCCGCGGCATGGCTGAGCCGGTGCTGGAGCTCTGCGGCCTCGTCAAGCGCTTCGGCGCGCTCGCGGCCACCGACGACGTGACGCTCGACCTGCGGGTGGGCGAGATCCACGGGCTGATCGGGCCGAACGGCGCCGGCAAATCGACGTTGGTGCGCCAGATCACCGGCGAAATCACTCCCGATGCCGGCCATGTCCGCTTCCGCGGCCGCGAGCTCACGGGGCTCGACGTGGCGGCGCGGGCGCAAAGGGGCCTCGCGCGCAGCTTCCAGGTCTCGTCGGTGGCGCCCGAGCTCAGCGTGCTCCAGAACGTGGCGCTGGCGGTGCAGGGCGCCTCGGGGCGGACCTACCGCTTCTGGCGGCCGGCGCTCGCGGATGCCGCCCTGACTAACCCTGCGCGGGCGCATGTCGCGGCGGCGGGCCTCGCAGGGCGCGAGGCGGTTCCAGCGGAGGCGCTCGCGCACGGGGAGCGGCGCAGGCTCGAGATCGCGATGGCGCTGGCCCTCGAGCCGCGGGCGTTCCTGCTCGACGAGCCGATGGCAGGGCTCGGGGCGGAGGGCTCGACCGAACTCGGACGGCTGCTCGCCCGGCTAAAGGCGACCGCGCCGATCCTGCTGATCGAGCACGACATGGACGCGGTCGTCTCGCTCTGCGATCGGGTGTCGGTGCTGGTGCTGGGGCGCGTAATCGCGACCGGCAGCGTCGATCAGATCCGCGCCGATCCGGCGGTGCAGGCGGCGTATCTGGGGACCAGGGCGTGAGCGCGCTGCTGGAGGTGGCGGGGCTCACCGCCTTCTACGGCGCCTCGCAGGCGCTCCACGGGGTCAGCCTCGACGTGGCGGAGGGCGAGGCGGTGGCGCTGATGGGGCGCAACGGCATGGGCAAGACCACGACGATCCGCTGCATTGCCCGGATGCTGCCGCACCGCGCGGGCACGCTGTGCTTCACCGGCAGGGACCTCGCCAGCCTGCCGTCGCACCGTGCGGCGCGGCTCGGGCTCGGGCTCGTGCCCGAGGGACGGCGCTGCTTCGCGCCCCTCACCGTGCGCGAGAACCTCGTCGCCGCCGCAAGACCCGGCCCCTGGGACATGGCCGCAGTCACGCGCCTCTTCCCCCGCCTCGCCGAGCGGCTCGGCCAGCGCGCCGGCACCCTCTCGGGCGGCGAGCAGCAGATGCTCGCCATCGGCCGCGCGCTGATGACAAACCCCCGCCTGCTGATCCTCGACGAGGCGACCGAAGGCCTCGCTCCCGTCGTGCGCCGCGAGATCTGGGCAGCGGTGGCGGCGCTGAAGGCCGAGGGGCTGGCGATTCTGATGGTCGACAAGTCCGTCGCCGAGATCAGCGCCGTGGCCGACCGCTGCGTCATTCTCGAACGCGGCGCCGACGTCTGGACCGGCCCCGCCCCCGCCCTCGACCCGGAGGTGGCCGCGCGCCACCTGGGGCTGTGAGCCCGTCACAGCGATCCGCCCGACCGGCAACGGCCGGTAATCCTTTCCATGTGGTTACCGGTGTCGAAAATCGCCTTTAGAATTAACAGCTCGCAATACGGCCTCCGGGTGATTGACTCGGCGTTTGGAGGATTCCCTGCGTGAGGTGAAGATGTTGCGGTGCCTGTAACCAAAAGAGGAGGCAGACGTGGCGCTGGTTGTCGGGCATCTCAGCCTGGAGGAACTGCAGCGCGGCTACCGCAACGGCGCGGAGGCGACGATCGCGCGGCACTACCAAGTCGTATGGCTGCTGGCGAGGGGCGGACCTGCGTCGAGGTGGCCCGACTGACGAGCTTCGCGCTGCGCTGGGTCGCGCAGCTTCTGGCGCGCTTCAACGCCTTCGGGCTTCGGTGATCGGCGGCGCGGCAACGGCGCAGCGGCGACGGTGCTGCCCCCGGCGCTCCTGGAGAAGCTCCGGGATCGGCCGAAGCGCCCGCCCGACGACGGCGGCGTCTGGACAGCGAAGAAGGTTGCGGCCTTCATGGCGACCGAACTCGGGCGCGAGCGGGTCGCCGAGCAGCGCGGCTGGGAGGCGCTGCGGGCGATCGGCTGGACGATCCAGAGCCCGCGGCCGCAGCCCGTCCGGGCGGCGACTCCCGAGGAGCAGGCGACGTTTAAAAGGTATTACCCGCCCCGTCTGCAAGCTGATTTTTCGAGCCTGCCGTTTCAGTCTGCGCCAACGTATCCAGCATCGGAGCCTTGCTCCCCGCCCAGATGGAGCTTCGCGCGACCCGGTCCTCACAAAACTCCCAGCGCCTCGGCGCCATTTTTCGAACCGGGGTTTCGGGTCGCCGTTCAACTGTCAGGCCATCTCGATCCACCACTTGCAGACACCGTGGGCCATGCGGCGCCGCCGCACAGCCGTTCCTTTTCTACGCGGCCGCAGCCCCGGCACAGCGATCGTAGTCGGCGCCGCTACGCAGCACCGCCCAGGCGATCCGCGCACCGTCCAGGCGGAGGCAAATTCTTCGGCAGCATGCGCCACTGGCAGCCCGCCGAGGCCATGTCGAGGATCGCATTCATCACCTCGCGCAAATCAGCGGTGCGCGGCCGGCCATGCTGTCGCGGCGGCGGCAGGAACGGCGCTATCAGCGCCCATTCCCCGTCTGTCAGATCGCTTGCGTAGCGCGGCGACCGGCGTGCATGATCGCGCCGAGCGGCATCATCCCAGGGCATCGTGCCTCCATCAGTCCTTGCAAACCGACGTAAATCACAACCCCATGATATCGCTCAACTCCGTTCGGGTTGGGCTCTAAGTCCGGCCGGAAAAGCGGGGCGGGCGGCGAGATGAACGGGTTTCCCACAGCACTGGCGGGGATGCGGGTGGGCTTGCTGGGCGGGTCTTTCGATCCGGCGCATGGCGGTCATGTGCACATCACCCGTTGGGCGCTGAGGGCGTTCCGGCTCGATCGCGTGTGGTGGCTGGTGAGCCCCGGCAATCCTCTAAAGCGCGATGCGCCGGCGCAGCTCGCGCGGAGGCTGGCGGCTGCGCGCGCGGCGATGGTGCACCCGCGGGTCGTGGTGAGCGACGTCGAGGCGCAGATTCGCACGCGGCTGACGTCGGACACGCTGGCGGTGCTGCGCATGCGATATCCGGGGGTTCGGTTCGTCTGGCTGATGGGGGCGGACAATCTCGCCGGCTTCCACCGCTGGGAGCGGTGGCGGGAGATCATGGAAAGCGTGCCGGTTGGCGTGCTGGCGCGGCCGGGCGAGCAGCTGCGCGCAGGCCTGTCGCCGGCGGCGCGGACCTTTGCGCGCTGGCGGCTGCCGGCGGCCCAGGCGGGGGTGCTTGCGCTGTGCGAGCCGCCGTGCTGGACGCTGGTGAGCGGGCGGATGCTCGACCTGTCGTCGAGCGAGCTGCGCGCACTGGGCACCTGGGAGAGATAGGTTGGCGAACGGGCGGACCTGCGCCATACTCGCGCGGTGGTTGAGCGAACTTCGGAACTGACGCGGCGGGCGGTGATCGCGGGGCTGGGCGCGGGGCTGGCGCTGCCGCAGATTGCGCACGGCGCGGGGCCGGAGCCGCTGGGTGTGATCCTGGCGCGGAGCGGGCTCGTGGCCGAGACCGGCGCGGTTCTGGTCGATCTCGGGACCGGGGCGGTGCTCGAGGCGCATCAGCCGGAGCTGCCGCGGCCACCAGCCTCGGTGGCGAAGGTTCTGACCGCGCTCTGGGCGCTGGAGACGCTCGGCCCGGCATACCGGTTCCGGACGCGGGTGCGGGTGAGCGGGCCGGTCGAGGCGGGGGTGGTGCAGGGTGACCTGGCGCTGGTGGGCTCGGGCGATCCGTTGCTCGACACCGATGCGCTGGGGGCGCTGGTGCGGGCGCTGCGGGCGCAGGATATCCGCGGGATCACCGGGCAATTCCTGATCGGTGCCGGTGCACTGCCCTTCGTGCCGCGGATCGCGGCGGGTCAGCCGGTGGACGCGGGCTACAATCCGGCGATCTCGGGGATGAACCTGAACTTCAACCGCGTACGGCTCGACCTGGCTGCTGAAGGCGAGCCGGCGTTCTCGGCGCCTGGGGGACGATATACTGCGGCGGCGCCAGGATTTCGGCTGATCGCGGCGGAGGCGGGGTCGGCGCTTCACGGGTTCGATGCGGGGGCGGAGGTCTGGACGCTGCCCGCAGCGAGCCTCGCCGGGGGTGGGCGCTGGCTGCCGGTGCGGGCACCGGGGCGCTATGCGGGGGCGGCGTTCCGCGACCTCGCAGCCCAGGTGGGGCTGGTGCTGCCCGAAGCGCAGGTGGTGCGCGACGCCACGCCCGGCGCCGACGTGGCCGTACACACGAGCCCGGCGCTCGAGCCGCTCCTGCGCGACATGCTGTTCTACTCGACCAACCTGACCGCCGAGGCGGTGGGGCTGCGCGCGTCGCAGACGCGTGGCGGGCAGCCGCGGAGCCTCGCCGCTTCGGCCGCGGCAATGAGCGACTGGCTGCGGGCGCGGTACGGCGTGGAGGGCTTCTATCTGGAGAACCACTCGGGGCTCGCCCCGGACTCGCGGCTGAGCGCGGCGCAGATGGTGCGGGTGCTGGCGGGCGCCTCCGCGCTGCCGCCGCTCCAGCGCGAGCGTCCGGTGCTCTACGCGCGCCGGCGCGCGGTGGCGCTGGAGGGGGTGCGGGTGGTCGCAAAGACCGGCACGCTCGATTACGCGAGCGGGCTCGCCGGCTACATCGAGGCACGCGGCGGGCGCAGGCTCGCCTTCGCGATCTTCGCCGCCGATCCGGACGCTCGCGTGGCGTCGGGTGAGGGGCGGCGCGATGCCGCCGGGCCTCGCGCCTTCGCCGCGCGGGCGCGCGCACAGGAACAGGCGCTGCTGCGGCGCTGGACGGCGCTGCATGCCGGGGCGGGGGCGGTGGTGCTGCGCCCGCGGCCTCGGGGGCGGTGAGGGGTCCGTCGCCGCGACGCGCCTCGATCACGGAAGCTCCAGCGCCCTCGGAGAAATTTCGCCACACGGCGCGGGACGGCAGGCAGGATGAGCGCGTTGAGCCCGTGGACAAACATCACAGGCGAGGGAATGACCTCGCGATAGGCTTCGATCACCCAGAGCGGGTCCACCGCCTCGGGCGCACCAGCGGGTTTGCGGAAGAACCGCGTCTCGCGGGCGGCGTGGACTTGCTCGATTAGGCCGACCTCCACAAACTTTCGGACAAGGAGCTCGGTGATGCGGTGCTTGCCGCCGACGGTGGTGGAGCGAATCAGAGTGAATTTCTTGGCACGCACATAGAGTCCGCCGATGGAATCGGCGATGATCACGACACCGTTCGTGCGCAGCCGGTCGTAGAATAGCAGGAACTCGCGGTCGATGCGCCCGTCGGCGTCGATCATCAGTACGTCGATCTCGCCCTCGGCCGGGACCCTCGAGGCTCCGGCCTCGATGTCGCAGAAATGCGCCGTGATGTGGCGCTCAACGCCGAAGCGGGCGAAGTTGTCGTTGACGATCCGAACGTTGGCGTCGAAGTCCCCGTATTTCTCGCGCGAGCCGCCCATGATCTTTTCGAAGGTGATCAGCCGGAAGTCCGGGTTGTGCATACGAAGCCCAAGTGCCAGCGCGATCGTACCGGAGCCGTGGCCGGTTCCGACCTCGACGGCTAGCTTCGCGCCGGTCATCTCGCGACCGACCGCGTAGATCCCGGTCAGCGCCTCCTCCGACAACATCGAGTTGCAGGTCTCTCTGATCTCGCGAATTGTCCTGCGTTCGGCATCGGAGACTTCGATGCTCAGACCCATGTTACGTCCCTCCCGGACATTGGTGTCGCTCTGGCGGAAGCCGAGCGGGAGCAGTTCTGTGAGTGGTCCTTGCAGACCGCGTGTTGCCAATCGGGAAGCGTGGCGCTGTCGCAGGCCGTGGTCAACAGATCGTTAACCGTGACGTCGG
>JBBQRM010000059.1:0-10820 GCA_038214855.1 Rhodobacterales bacterium
GTCGTGGCCGCCGACCCTCGCCTCGAGGCGATCTCGCTGCGCTACTTCAACCCGGTCGGCGCCCATGAAAGCGCGCTGATCGGCGAGAGCCCGCGCGGGGTTCCGAACAACCTCTTCCCCTTCATCGCCCAGACCGCCGCCGGGGTGCGGGCCGAGGTGCAGGTCTTCGGCGACGATTATCCGACGCCCGACGGGACCGGGGTGCGCGACTACATCCATGTCGTGGACCTCGCGCGCGGCCATGTCGCGGCGGTGGGGCGGCTGCTCTCCGGTGCGACCGAGGCGCATCTTCGGCTCAATCTCGGCACCGGGCGGGGGCATTCGGTGCTCGAGGCGCTCGCCGCCTTCTCGCGCGCCTGCGGCTTCGACATCCCGTGGCGGCTGGTGCCGCGACGGCCGGGCGACGTGGCGATCTCGGTCGCCGACCCCGGCCGCGCCCAGGCGCTGCTCGGCTGGCAGGCGACGCGCGGGCTCGACGCGATGTGCACCGACCACTGGGCCTACGAGGCGCGGATACGGGCCGCGGCCAAGGGCGCGCAAAATCCTAACAAGACGTGAAAACGTCCGAATTTTATCAATGAAATCAAAGGGTGTGTTGCGCTTTCACAGTGAAAGGCCGTGAAAGCGTTCTTCTACTGCGGCTCCACTGGCGGTTCCGGCTCGCCCTTGAGCACGTCCGAAACGAAGCCCGAGACCTGGCGGCTGGTCGCCAGAAGCGCGCGTGCCGAGCCGAGGCTGGGGCGGTCGAGCGGCGGCAGCGGCTGCTGGAACGCCTCCGCGGGGGCGAGCGCGGCCGGATCTTCGGCGGGCAGGGCGCCTTCAGCCTCGCCGCTGCGCACGGCCATGTAGGAGGCCATCGCCATGCGGTCCGTCGTCTCGGCCTCGTCCCGCGCGCGGGTCCAGTCCCCGGACGGCCAGACATAGGGCTCGGCATCGGCGTCGAGCCCTTCGGCCGACAGCGTCGCCACCGCCTCGCCGAACCTGCCGCCGAGCGCCAGCGCCTGCGCGCGCAACTCGGCCGCCGGCGTGCCCTCGATCCCTTCGAGCGCAGCCAGCGCCGCCGCGCCGTCGCCGAGCCGCAGATGCGCCCGCGCGGCGAGCGTCCGGGCCTCGGCGTCCGCGCGCGCGCTGGTCGGGGCAAGCGTCTCGAGCGCGGCATTGGCGAGGCCGAGGTCGAGCAGATGCGCCGCGACCGTGCGCCGCGCGGCATCGTTGGCGGGCTCGGCGCCGATCAGATCGGCGCTCTCCAGCATCACCTCGGCGTAGTCGCTCGGTCCGACCCGCGCCGGATCGGCCGCGGCGAGGATGCGGACCGCCGCGGCGTCGAGCATCGGGATCGCCGGCGGCAGATCGGCGCGCGCCCGCCGGATCTCCGCCACCGCATCCGCAAGCTCCGCGCGCCGCCCCAGCGCCTCGGCAAGGAGCGCGCGCAGCTCCGCCTCCCGCGGCGAATGGCGGTACTGGATCGCGGCGGAGCGCAGGTCGAGGATCGTGCGCTCGGGGACTGAGACATCCTCGGCGAGCGCGATCCGGACCATCGTCGCCAGCGCATCCACGGCGTTGTGGGCATTTTCCTCCACCAGCGCGCTCATCGCCCGGACCGCCTCGAGCGGACGGCCTTCCGCGGTCTCGACCCGTGCCGCCGCCAGACGCAGCGCCGCCGAGCGAAGCGCGCCGGGACGCTCGACGATGTCGAGGATCGTCCGCGCCTCCGCGGGCCGCTCCGCGTCGAGGAGTCGCGTGACCAGGGTCGGGCCGACCAGGCTGCGCAGGTCCGGCGGCAGTTCGGCGAAGGCCTCCTGGACCTCCGCGAACTGCGCCGCGTCCCGGAACGCCGGTGCCGCACCGCCGAGGGCGAGCCACAGCCCGTGCCGCCCGGGGCAGGCTGCGTCGAGCGCGAGCCCTTCAGGTGCGATCACCGGCCGGCCTTCGACTGCGCGGGCAAGATCGATCAGCAGAGGGCGGTCCGGCACCTCGACATCGAAGCTTTCGAGCAGGTTCTCGGCCTCGACCCCGTAGCCGAAGCGGATGTAGAGCCGCGCCAGATCGCCGAGCGCCTGCGCGTCCGGGCGGTCGAATTCGCCGACCATGCGGCGGCTGAGCGGCGGGATCTGGCGGTGGAGCGGCAGCCCGTTGGTCCAGGCGCCGACGTCGAGCGCCGTATCGTCGCGGCAAATCTCGGGGACCGGCGGCGCGGCCGCAGCGGCCCGCATCGCCCGCCCGTCGCGCTCGAAGACGGTGGTCGCGGATATCTGGCCATGGTCGGACAGGCTGGCGAGATCGGTGGGCGGCAGGGTCGCCGCGATCGCGACCGGCATCTCCGGCGCATCGTCCGGGACGAGCGCGGCCGGCGGGGCGGGTGGAACGGCCTCCGCCTCGGGCGGCAGCTCAGAGGCAGCCGGCTCGGCGGCCTCCATCGGTTCGGGACCCTGGGGCACCTGGGCGATTTCCGGTGCCTCCTCGACCGCCGGCTCATCGGCATCGGACGGCGGCGTCTCGGGCGCGAATGCGTCAATCGTCGCGGCCTCGATCGCCTGCTCCTTGGCGGCGTCTTCCTCGGCGGGCGTCTCGATGTCCTTGAGCTGGATCAGCCCCTGGTCGGCGGCGCGCTCGATCTGGCGGATCAGCAGGTCCTCCGCCGAGCCGACGAGAGCCGCCTCGCGCTCAACGCGTGCCTCCGGCGTCTCCGGCGGGGGCGGCAGGGCCTCGGCTGCGGGTTCGGGCACAGGCTCTCCCGTGGCCTCCGGCTCCGCCGGCGCCTCGGCCGTGTCCGGCGCCGCGGCGTCGGCCGCCATGGGCGCGTCGCGGTCGCGCACGTCGATCGCAAGATAGTTTCCCTTGACGAAGGAGGCGCTGATCCGGCAGCCGCAGCCAAGCTTCAGCGTGACGGTCGTGCCCTCGGGGCCGGCCGCGGTCTCGATGTTCTCGATGCGGGTGCGCGGGATCAGGTCGAATACGCCACGCGTGTCGAAATTCAGCGCCTTGCCGGGAAAGAAGAGCGTCGCGCGCTCGTCGGTGGTCTCGAGCGACCATTCCGTCGTGGGCTCGACGGTCATGACGATGCGCGAGAAGCCCTCCTGCTCGCCGGAGCGGATCTGCCCGCCCTCAAAGCCGAACGCCGGTGCGGCTGCCAGCAGCGCCGCCACGCAGACGCCGGCGCGGCTCATGCCGCGAGGCTCTGCTTGGTCGCGCGCAGCGCGCCCTCGAGCTCGTTGTAGCTGGGCCGCAGCCCGGAGGGGGTGTTCTGGCGGCCGACCTCAACGCAGACGTTGGGCGCGTGGTTGTGCAGCGCCGCCACCATCACCTCGCGAATGAGGTTGTAGAAGTGCTGGTCCTCGTCGATCACGTCGCGCACCCGGTTCGCGAAGGGGCCGACGAGCCCGTAGGCGAGGAACACGCCGAGGAAGGTGCCGACCAGCGCTCCGCCGATCATCTTGCCGAGGATCTCGGGCGGCTGGTCGATCGAGGCCATCGTCTTGATGACCCCGAGAACCGCCGCGACGATGCCGAGCGCCGGCAGCCCGTCCGCCATCGCCTGGAGCGTGTGCGACGAATGTTGCGCCGCGAGATAGTTCTGCTCGATGCGCTTATTGAGCACCTCCTCGACCTGGTGCGGGTCGTCGTAGTTCATCGAGGCCGAGCGCAAAGTGTCGCAGATCAGCGCAACCGCCTCGCGGTCCGCGCGGATACGGGGATAGGCTTCGAATATCGACGAGCTGTCGGGGTCTTCGACATGGCTGTCGAGCTCGACCGGATTGGTTCGCGCGACCTTGATCAGCTGGAACATCAGGCACAGCAGGTCCTGGAAGTCCTGCGGCTTCCACTTGGGCCCCTTGAACACCTTGGCGATGTCCTTGAGCGTGTGGCTGATGCCGTGCTTGTCGTTGGAGATCAGAAAGGCGCCGACGGCGGCGCCGAAGATGATCATGATCTCGTAGGGCATGGAGTGCAGGATGATGCCCATCTTGCCGCCGGCGATGATGTATCCGCCGAACACCATGACGAACACCACGACGATACCGACGATCCCGATCATGCTCTTGCCATCCCTTCGCGCCGCGACGCGGCCCCAAATCCGTCGCGCTCTTCTGACGCGAGGGGATTAAGAAACCTTCAAACCCATGGT
Organism: Rhodobacterales bacterium; assembly: GCA_038214855.1. Classification (GTDB taxonomy): domain Bacteria; phylum Pseudomonadota; class Alphaproteobacteria; order Rhodobacterales; family Rhodobacteraceae; genus Amaricoccus. The sequence goes on from JBBQRM010000059.1 coordinate 4,127, forward strand.
TACTTATTCGGTAGGGACCGCCGAATTCCGACTGGCGATGGTCAGCGTGACGGCATAGGCGCTGTCTGCGCTCATCCCCGTCAGCACCTCGGCCGCGATCTCGGGTTTCATGCGCACCAGGATGCCGGCTGCGAAGGACACGTCCATCCGCTCGAAGATTTTTGCGGCATTGCCGGGTTTCATGTTCTCGTAGACCACGGTCATCCGCTCGATGTCGCGCTCGGCGGCGCTGTCGGCCAGCGCCAGCGTCTCCTCGAGGTTCTTCTGCGCGGTCTCGAAGGCCGCGAGCTGTTCGGCGAGTTTGGCTTCGGCGACGTTGAGTGTCTGCTGCCGATCCGCGATTCGCGCCTGTTCGGCGTCGAGCTGCGCCTCGCGCTCCCGGATCGAGGCGAGCAGGGCGTCGGTCTCGGCATTGGCGACACAGCCGGGGGTCGCATCCGCGCCAAGCGCGCTGATCTCCTGGGCAATCGCCACACCGCTCTCCTGAAACCGCAGCGCCGCCGATGCGCCGAAGCACAGCACGATGAGACCGACGCCGCTGATCCGCGGCAGAACCTTCATCTTCGCCATTGCCTCACCGCCCCGTTCCGGCCGCAAGCGCGCTCAGCGCGTCCATCAGCTCGTCTTCGTTTGCCGGCCGCGCCGTCGTCACCATGGGCTGCCGCAGCACGCCACCCGGCGCCAGGTTGAGGCGCGGCTTGGGCACTGCCGGACGCACGTCCTCTTCGGGCTCCGCAGTCTCGGGTGCGGAACGCAGAGACGGCCAGACCCGCGGCGTCTCGTCCGAGGGCCGTGCGGGGGCAGGCGCCTCCGGGGCCTCCTCCTCGGGCGGCTGGACAGCGGCCGACTTTACGGCGCTCGGCCGCGGCGGCAGGGTGGATGCGAGGCTCGGACGCGGGCGCGGCGCGTCGTCCTCCGCGTCGGTCGGCCTGTGGCGGGGAGGCGCGGACAGGATCGTTCGTCGCGGCGCGGGTTCCGCCTCGGTGCGCGGACGGTCGGAGTCGCGGGTCGCGGCCATCATCAGCTTCAGCCGACCCGCAACGGTATCCGCCTGCGCGACCAGCCGCTCGAGCTCTGCGCGGTTTTCCTTCGCGCCCGCCTGGGCTTCTTCGAGCGTCGCCCGCGCGAGCTCGATCTGGCGCGTCAGCGTGACGATGCCGGCGCCGAGGCCGCTGTCGAGGCTCTTGAGATCGCGGACCCGGCGGCCGAGCACCCAGCAATAGGCGCCCGCGAACAGGGTCCCCGCCATCAAGAGGCCGTTCATGATCAAATCCATCGCCCCACCCTCAGTTCAGCACGAATTCGGTAATCAGAAGGTCCCGCACCCGCCCCTCGCCGGTCACGACCTGGATGCGCCGCAGCATCTGCGCGCGAAGCCGCGAGATCGCAGCCGGATCGGCCAGATCCCGGACCTCGACGGCGCGCAGATAGGTGTTGAGCACATCGAGGATGCGCGGCATCAGCGCCGTGACTTCGGCCGCATATGCGGGCTCGACCTCGAGCGCGCCGGTGAAGCGCAGGTGCCGCGCCTTGCCGCCGGGCGGCAGCGAGACGAGGATCGGCTCCATCGGCACGAAGGCGACGTCACTCATCACCGTGGTCTCGGCCTCGTGACCGCCGCCCGCCAGTCCCGAGGGGTCGAGCAGCCCGGCATAGACGGCGTAGAATCCCGCGCCGCCCATAACCAGCGCCCCCACGAGCCCGAAGAGCAGACCCTTGCGCCCCTTGCGCGGCGCGGCAGGGGCGGGGGATGTGCCGGTGTCGGCGTTGCTTGCGTCGGTCATCGTGGCCCCGGTCGCTCTGGTTCCCGTTTCGATCGCATCTAACCCCGCCACCACTAACCAAATGTTAAACCTCGCCTCCGATACACGCCGCATCACCGCCGGCGGCTCCCCCCTCCACACCCGCCGCGGACATCCGATGATCGAGAGGCTGCGTTGACACGTATCAAATCACTTTGGGACGGGCTCGACTCGCGCAAGCGCATCATCATGGGCCTGAGCGCCGTGGCGATCGTCGCCGCAATTTTTGGCATCAGCCGCGTCGCCACGGCGCCGTCGATGGCGCTGCTCTACTCCGGGCTCGACCCCGCGGCCGCCGGCGAGGTGGTCGCCGAGCTGGAGGCCGAAGGCGTTCCCTTCGAGGTGCGCGAGGGCACGATCCTCGTCGATGCCGACCAGCGCGACCAGGTGCGCATGGCGCTTGCAGCGCAAGGCCTGCCGGCCGGCGGACCCGCGGGCTATGAGCTCCTCGACGCGCTGTCGGGGTTCGGGACAACCAGCCAGATGTTCGATGCCGCCTACTGGCGTGCCAAGGAGGGCGAGCTCGCCCGCACCATCACCGCCTCGACCAACGTCCGCTCGGCGCGCGTGCATATCGCCGCCCCGGTCGCACAGCCTTTCGCGCGGCGCATTGAAGGCTCTGCGTCGGTGACGGTGACCATGGCACGCGGCACGCTCGATCCCGGCCAGGCCCAGGCGATTCGCTATCTCGTATCCTCTGCGATTGCGGGTCTCGCACCCGAATCGGTGGCCGTGCTCGACGCCGCGCGCGGCGTGGTTCTCGCCGGCGACGAGGACGCCCTCGCCCAGGCGGCTCTGCTCGACCCGAAGGACCGCGCAGACACGCTCCAGGCCAATCTCGAGCGCCTGCTCGAGGCGCGCGTCGGCCCCGGCCGCGCCATCGTCGAGGTGAGCGTCGATGCCGAGATGGAGAGCCAGACCATCTCCGAGCGCGTCATCGACCCCGACAGCCGCGTTGCGATCAGCTCGGAGACCGAGGAGAGCTCCGAGAGCGCCCAGGGCAGCGCCCCCGGCGTCACGGTCGCGAGCAACCTGCCCGACGGCAACGTGAAGGGCGGCGCGAGCGACAGCAACCGTTCGTCGAGCCAGTCGCGCGAGCGCCAGAACTTCGAGGTGTCGGAGACGCGGCGCGAGCGGGTGATTTTGCCCGGCCAGGTCCGCAAGCTCAGCGTGGCGGTAATGATCGATGGGATCGTCACCCCGAACGCCGAGGGCGAGCCGGTCTGGGAGCCGCGGCCCGAGGCCGAGATGGAGGTGTTGCGCCAGCTGGTGCAGTCCGCGATGGGCTATGATGCCGAGCGCGGCGACAGTGTGACGATCTCGCAGCTTCAGTTTACCGCCCTGCCCGAGGCGGGGACCGTGGTCGAGCGTACCGGCGGGTCGTTTCTCGAGCTGAACGCCGCGCGGCTGGCGCAGATCGGCGTCCTTGGCACGATCGTGCTGGCGCTGATCCTCTTCGTCCTGCGCCCGATGCTCGGGCGGCCCCAGACGTTGGCGCTGGCCGAGCTCACCGGCCCGCGCGAGCTCGCCGCCGGAGAGGCGCGTCAGATCGGCGCCGATCTCGAGCTGAAGGGCGACGTCCTCCAGCTGCCGCCGCAGTCGCAGGGCAAGATCGACCGGCTGCGCGACGTGATCGCGTCGCGCGGCGAAGACTCCGCAGCGGTGCTACGGAGCTGGATCGAAGCCCCCGAACCCCGCAAGGAGCCGACGCGATCATGAGCGTATTCCGACTTCAGACCTTCGCCCCCGCCAGCGCCCGCTCGGTCGCGCGGCCCGACGAGCTCCAGCCCGCGCGCGACGCCCGCATAGAGGAGAGCTACCTCGACGGCTTCCTTGCCGGACAGGCCGCGGCCACCGAGAGCTTCCTCGAGGATCAGGCGCGGCTGTCTGGCGAGCTGATCGAGGCGCTGAGCGACGCGCGGATGACCAACGACGCGGCGCGGCGGCATGTCGCAGCCTCGCTTGCGCCGGTGGTCGAGGCGCTCTTCTCTGCGCTGACGCCCTCGCTGCTCGAGGCGGGCACGACGGGCGAGATCGTGGGTCTGGTGGAACGCGCGCTCGAGGCCGCGCCCAACGCTCGGCCGCGCCTGCGCTGCGCACCCGAGCTCGCAGGTCCCGTGCGCGCGCTCCTCCAGGCGCGCGGCATCGAGGCGCGGGTCGAGGAGGCGCCCGAGCTTCTGCCCCGCGAGGCGCAGGTCTTCTGGGAACAGGGCTACGACCACCTCGATCTCGACGCCTGCGTGGCCCAGATCCGCGATTGTCTCGCAATCCATCTGAACCAGACCCCCCAGGTCAGCGAGGAGCTTCGCCGCCATGGCTGATCTCGAGCCCGAAGAGGCGCCGGAGGCGGCGATTGCGCCGGAGGCGGCAGCCGGCCCGCGCCAGCAGCAGCGCGCCGGTGCCTTCCTCGGCGTGCCGATCGAGGTCACCATTTCGGTGGGCAAGGCGCGGCCGCTGGTGAGCGAGCTGGTCGAGCTCAAGCGCGACTCGGTGCTGACGCTCGACAGCGCCATCGACGATCCGGTCGAGCTCTACATCGGCGACCGCCTGATCGCGCGTGGCGAGCTGCAGGAGATCGGCGACGAGAGCGGCCGTCTCGGCGTGCGCCTGACTGAAGTGGTCGACTTCTCCAATGAGGTCTAGCGACGGTCTGTCACGCATCCTGACGGGGGGAGGGCTGGCGGCGGTCCTCCTCCTGCTGCCGATCGCGGCCGCCGCCCAGGACGTGTCGATCGATCTCGGTGACGGCGGCTCGATCAGCCTTCGCACCGTCCAGCTCTTCCTCGCACTCACGCTGCTCAGCCTCGCGCCGGGGCTCGCGATCATGGTGACCTGCTTTCCGTTCATGGTCACCGTGCTCTCGATCCTGCGCCAGGCCATTGGCGTCCAGCAGGCGCCACCGAACATGATGATCGTGAGCCTTGCGATCTTTCTGACCTACTTCGTGATGGAGCCGGTCTTCACCCAGGCCTGGGAGGCCGGCGTGCAGCCGATGATCGAGGGCGAGCTCTCGCCCGACCAGGCCTTCGGTCCGGTTATGGCGCCGTTCCGCCTGTTCATGCAGGATCGCGTCGATCCGGTGACGCTCGAGATGATGACCGATGCCGCGCCCCGGCCGCGCGTCGAGAGCGACGAGACGCCGCTCGCCGTGCTCGTACCATCTTTCCTTCTGAGCGAGATCAAACGCGGCTTCGAAGTGGGCTTCCTGATCTTTCTGCCGTTCCTGGTAATCGACCTGGTGATCGCGGCGATCCTGATGTCCATGGGGATGATGATGGTGCCCCCCGCGATCGTGTCGCTGCCCTTCAAGCTCGCGTTCTTCGTGATCGCCGACGGCTGGACGCTGCTCGCCGGCGCCATGGTGCGGAGCTATGCGCAATGAGCGGCACCGAGACCGCCCTCGTCCCCGTCGATGCCCAGCGCACGCGCCTGCCGGCGCTGCGTGCCGATCAGACGCCCACGCAGATCCAGAAGGCCGCGATCATCCTGACCGCCATCGGGCCGGACACGGCGCGCGGCTTTCTGCGCAATCTCGGCGAGCTCGATATGCAGCGTTTCGTCAACGCGATCGCGAGCCTCGGCAAGATCGGTCAGGACGTGCTCGACGTGGTGATCTTCGAGTTCCTCGAGGAGCTGATGCAGGGCCCCGAGCTCGCCGGCGGCGTCGATGCGGTACGCAAGCTGCTGACGGGGATCCTCGATGAATCCCAGCTCGACCGCCTGCTCGACGGCATCGGCCAGGGCCAGGTCCGCACGATCTGGGCGCGGATGAACGAGACGCCGATCCCCGCCCTCACCAACCTGCTCCATAGCGAGCACCCGCAGACCACAGCGCTGATCGTGAGCGAGCTGCGCCCCGAGGTCGCGGCCGGCGTGCTCGAGCGCCTCGACCGGGCCCTCGCCCAGACGATCGTGATGCGCCTGTCGCGGGTTCCCGCGGTGGATCCCGAGGTCGGCACCGCCATCCAGGACGCGCTCGAGCGCGACTTCCTGTCGGCGCTGCAGCGCAACCTGTCGAAGCGGCGTCCGGCGGAGCTGATCGCGGCGCTGATGAACAACATCTCGACCGAGGTGCGCGAGGGTTTCCTCGGGCATCTCGAGAAGCAGGACGCGGCCCTCGCGCAGGACGTCCAGCGCACGATGTTCACCTTCGACGACATCGCGTCGCGCGTGCCCGCGCGCGACATCGCTGCGGTCGTGCGCGACGTCGAGGAGGAGACATTGCTCATCGCGATCAAGCTCGGTCAGGCGCAGAAGAGTGCCACCGTCGGCTTCATCCTCGACAACCTGCCCCGGCGCCTGTCGGAGCGCTATGTCGAGGATGTGGCCGCGATGGACCCGGTCAACGCCAAGGAGGGCGAGATGGCCCAGATCGAGCTGACCAAGGTGATCCTTGCGCAGGCGAAGGCCGGACTGATCCGCCTGATCGACAAGGAAACCGTCTGACCCGCTGCCTCGCCGCGGACGCGTTTGCATCCGCCGGCACCCCGGTCTAGGGAGAGCCCGAGGCTCGGCGCGGGTGTGGCGATGGCGTTCTTCCAGAAGCTCAAGGACCGGCTGTTCAAGTCCTCCTCGCGGATCGAGGACGGGCTCGAGGCCATCGTCGAAGAGACGGCCCCTGCGGAAGCCGCCGCGCCGCCGGCGGCCGAGGCCCCGGCCCGGCCGGGCCTGGGCGCACGGCTCTTCGGGGCCGAGCGCGGACGGGTGCTCGACGACGCGATGCTCGAGAGCCTCGAGGAGCTGCTGATCTCCGCCGACATGGGCGTCGAGACCGCGCTGAAGCTCACCGCCCGCATCGCCGAGGGCCGCTTCGGCCGCCGCTTCGACGCCCCGGCGCTCAAGGCGCTCCTCGCCGGCGAGATCGCTTCCATCCTCGAGCCGGTGGCCCGTCC
>JBBQRM010000060.1:0-10779 GCA_038214855.1 Rhodobacterales bacterium
TCAGCCGCGCCCGCTGATCCCGGCAGGTCCCCGCCCGACGCACGACGAAAGCGGACCGGCCCGTTGGCCGGGAGTCTTTTCTCCCCGCCTGTTGGCGGGGCCCCCGTCTGCTCGATAGGAATTCTGCCTATATGAAAGCCGGACAGGGGTGCCGGCCGCGTCAGTTCGTCGTGATCGCCGTCGGCCGGCTGACCCGCCCGCCGCTCACCGGCAGCCGGCAGCCGGTGGTGCCGGGGGCGCTCGTCGGCAGGCCGCGCAGCACCCGCACCGCCAGATAGGCGAAGGCCTGCGCCTCGAGCATGTCGCCGTCGAGCCCCACCGCCTCCACCGGCTCGACCGGCGCGTTCGAGCTCGCCGCGAGCATCGCCATCAGCGTGCGGTTCAACCGGCCGCCGCCGCAGACGAGCCAGCGCTGCGGCGGCTCGGGAAAGTGCCGCGCGGCCTCGCGCACGCAGGCCGCGGTCAGTGCCGCGAGCGTGGCGGCGCCATCCTCGGTCGACAGCGTCGCCACGCGTTCCAGGAAGTGATGGAAGTCGTTCCTGTCCAGCGACTTGGGAGGCTTTCTTTCGAGATAGGGATGAGCGGCGAGATCGATCAGCACCGACGCCTGCACCCGTCCCTGCGCCGCGAGCGCCCCGCCCTCGTCGCAGTCGCGGCTAAGGCGCGCGCGCAGGAAATCGTCGATCAGCGCGTTGCCCGGCCCGGTGTCGAAGGCGACCAGCGCCCCCGCGGCCTCGGGCGCCGCGGCGCGCGGATCGACCCAGCTGACGTTGCCGACACCGCCGAGGTTGAGGAAAGCCACCGGCGCCTCGGCCCCGATCCGGCGCGCGCAGGCGAAGTGGAAGAACGGCACCAGCGGCGCCCCCTCGCCGCCGCTCGCGACATCGGCGCTGCGGAAGTCCCAGACCACCGGCACCCCGCACGTCTCCGCCAGCAGGTCGCCGCGCCCGATCTGGTGCGTGCCGCGGCCATGCGGATCATGCGCGAGCGTCTGGCCGTGGAAGCCCACGATATCGAGACCCTCGAAGCCCGCCACCGCCGCGGCATGGGCCTCGCGCACCAGCGCCTCGACCGCCTCGAGCCCCGGCGCGCCCGGCCAGTGCCCCAGCGCCGCTGCGAGACGCGCCCGCGCCGCGGGCGGATAGGCGCGAAACGCGCTCGACCCGAAACCCGCGATGCTCTCGCCGTCGGTCTCGATCACCGCCGCGTCCACCCCGTCCATCGAGGTGCCCGACATGCACCCCAGCGCCCGCATCGCTCCCGCCACGGCTCTTCCCTTCGTTCGCGCAACCGTTATAGAACCGGGCCTGTGCGCGCGAAAGGACCCTTCCGATGAGCTACAGGCCCAAGAGCGAGTTCCTGCAGGTGATGCTCGCGCGCGGCTACCTACAGGATTGCACCGATCTCGAGGGACTCGACGAGAGGCTGCGTGCCGGCATCGTCCCCGCCTATATCGGCTTCGACGCAACCGCTCCCTCGCTGCACGTAGGCTCCCTCATCCAGATCATGATGCTGCGCTGGCTCCAGAGAACCGGCCACCGGCCGCTGGTGCTGATGGGCGGCGGCACCTCCAAGGTCGGCGATCCATCGTTCCGCGCCGAGGAGCGCAGCCTGTTGGACGAAACCCGGATCGCCGCCAACATCGCCGGCATCCGCGGGGTCTTCTCCAATTACGTGACCTTCGGCGAGGGGCCGGGCGACGCGCGGATGCTCGACAACGCCGAGTGGCTCGACGGGCTGAACTACCTGACTTTCCTGCGCGACATCGGCCGGCACTTCTCCGTCAACCGGATGCTCGGCTTCGACAGCGTGCGTTCGCGGCTCGACCGCGAGCAGTCGCTCTCCTTCCTCGAATTCAACTACATGATCCTGCAAGCCTATGACTTCCTGGAGCTTCACCGCCGCGAGGGCTGCTTCCTGCAGATGGGCGGCTCCGATCAATGGGGCAACATCCTGAACGGCATCGACCTCACCCGCCGGGTGGCCGGCGCCGAAGTCTACGGGCTCACCTCGCCGCTGCTCACCACCGCGGACGGCGCGAAGATGGGCAAGTCCGCCGGCGGTGCCGTCTGGCTCAACGCCGAGATGCTGAGCCCTTACGCGTTCTGGCAGTTCTGGCGCAACACCGCCGACGCCGACGTCGGCCGCTTCCTCAAGCTCTTCACCGAGCTGGACGTCTCCGAATGCGACCGCCTCGGCGCGCTCGGCGGCGCCGAGATCAACGCGGCCAAGATCACGCTCGCCAATGCCGCCACAGCGCTCGCCCACGGGTCCGAGGCCGCCGAGACCGCCGAGGCGACCGCGCGCAGCGTCTTCGGGGAGGGTGGCACCGGTGCTGCGCTGCCGACGGTCACGCTCGGGCCGGCGGACGTCCCCGAAGCCGGCATCTCGCTCGTCCAGCTCTTCGTGCGGGCGGGTCTCGCAAGCTCCGGCAAGGAAGCCAAGCGCCTGATCGCCGAGGGCGGCGCGCGGCTCGACGACGCGTCAGTGACCGACGCCGGCCTCCACCTCGACGCCGCCCGCCTCGAGACCCCGCTGAAGCTCTCCGCCGGCCGCAAGCGCCACGCGCTGGTCAGGCTCGAAGGCTAGAGCGGCGCAAATCCTTTCCCTGTGGTTAACGACACGGTAAAACTATCGTCATATCAACGACTTGCCGGTTTGCTCAACCTTGAGCAGACACGCCGCGGTCCTCCAGGATCGACGCCCGCGACGAGCGGATGCGCCCCACCCGCCCGGTCGCCCGGATTGCCGCCAGCACCCCCCGCCAGCCGAAGGTCGCCTCCACCAGCCGCTTCGCCCGGTCGGCGTAGCTGCCGGCGAGCGCGGCCGCACCCTTGCGGCGGTGGAGTTCCAGATGCGCCGCCGCCGCGATCAGCGCCAGATGCGTGAAGGCCTGCGGAAAGTTGCCGAGGAACGCGCCGCTCTCGGGCTCGATCTCCTCGGAAAACAGATCGACGTCGTTCGCCCGCGCTTCGAGCCGCACGAACAGAGCCTCGGCGTCCTCGGCGCGGCCGATGGCGAGCAGCGCATCCACCATCCAGAAGCTGCAGATCAGGAACGCCCCCTCGCCGCCGGGCAGCCCGTCCTCGGCGCGGTAGCGGTGCAGCAGATCGCCGGTGCCGAGCTCGCGCTCGACCGCGGCCACCGTCGCTTCCATCACGCCCTCCGGCAGCGGGAAGCCCAGCATCGGCGTCGTCAGCGCCGCGGCATCGACACCGCCGTGCTCGAAGGTCTGCTTCAGATGGCCCGCCTCGTCGATGCCGCGGCGCGCGACCTCCGCGGCGATGGCGTCGCGCGCCTCGGCCCAGCCGGCGCGCTCGCCGTAGAGCTTGATCGCCCGGTCGAGCGTCACCCAGGCCATGATCTTCGAATGCACGTGGTGCAAGGGTGGGCCGCGCATCTCCCACAGGCCCTGGTCGGGCTCCTGCCAGCTCTCGGCCACGTGGTCGGCCAGACTCGCGTGCATCGCCTTCGAGGCGTCGTCGAAACGCCCGCCGATGGCGCAGTAGATGTCGGCCCAGTCGAGCATCTCGCCGAACACGTCCATCTGCCGCTGGTCGTGGGCGCCGTTGCCGATGCGCACGGGGGCGCTGTCGCGGTAGCCGCTGAGGTGCGTGAGCTCGACCTCGGGGAGCTCCGTCTCGCCACCGATCCCGTACATGATGGCGATGTCCGGCGCGCAATCCTTGCAGGCGAGGCCGAGGAAGTCGCTGAAGCGCCGCGCCTCGCCGCCGTAGCCGATCACCGCGAGCGCATAGAGCGCGAAGACCGAGTCGCGCAGCCAGCAGAAGCGGTAGTCCCAGTTGCGCGTGCCGCCGATCTCCTCCGGCAGCGAAGTGGTCGGCGCCGCGACGATTGCCCCGGTCGGCGCGAAGGTCAGCAGCTTCAGCGCCAGCGCCGAGCGGCGGACCGCGGCGCGGTGCGGCCCGTCGTAGCGGCAATAGCCGATCCACTCGCTCCAGAAGCTGCGGGTGATCGCACGCAGCCGGGCCGCGTCGGCGGCCGCGTCGCCCCCCGCCTCGGCGGCCGAGAGCACGAAGGCGCGCGTCTCGCCCGCGCCGATCCGCCAGCGGCCCCGCGCGGTGTCGCCCTCGATCTCGACCTCGCCCGGCGGGTGATGGAGAACCGGGCCGAAGCCCGAGCGAATATGGCCGGGGGCGGCCTCGAGCCGCACCTCGGCCCGCGCGTAATCCCGCGAGGGCCGGAAATTCATCGCCACCTCGACGCTGCCCGAAACACCGGTGACGAGGCGCACCACCTGCCCCGGCGCCACCAGATGCACGTAGTCGTGCACGCCCGACCCGGGCCGGCGGCCGACCGGCATGAAATCCTCGACCACGACACTGCCGGAGGCGGTCTGGAAGCGGGTCACTAGGATGTTGGTACCCTCGAGATACGCCCGCTGTGCCTCGAAACCTTCGCTGGGCGCGAGCGAGAAGGCGCCGCCGCGTGCGGCGTCCAGAATGCGGCAGAAGATTGGCGCCGCGTCGAAGCGCCCGAGGCAGCACCAGTCGATGCTGCCGGCCTTCGAGACCAGCGCCGCGCCGTGGCAGTCGCCGATCAGCGCATAGTCGCCGATCGGCGCATAGTCCCTCCCTGCACCCTGCCGGCCGCCCCATTCCTGCTGCATTGCCGCCTCCCATGGTGCAGCCGCATGCGAAAACCGCGGTCCTGGCATACCACTACGACGAAGGCTGACGACGCAGCCTCTCAGGTTCCGCGTTTTTCTGCTTCGTCCAGCTTCGAATGCGCCTTCGACAGGCGGAATTCGACGTCATCGAGGCGGGCATGCGCTGCTGCCTCGTCCTCGTGATGCGCGGCCGTGTCGAGATCCTCCGACAGGGATTTCAGCATCTCGCCGATCGTGGTCCATTCCTGACCGCTCCGCTTTGCAAGCCGCTCCCTGGCGTGGTTGATCCTTGCGCCGATGCGGTCGAGCCGCTCGGACGGAGTTCGATCCGTCATGACACCCTCCTCCTGGTCTTGCCGATCCAATTCGCCCCGGAACCGGCCCGGGACGAAACGCGGATCGAACACGTGCTCAGCCGTCGCTCTTGACCCGCACCTTCGCCATGTAGTCGGGCTCGGCCACCATGCCGTTCGGCCCATCGCCGCGCGCGAGGGCGTCCACCACCTCCTGGCCCTCGATCACCCGGCCGACGACCGTATACTCTCCGTCGAGATGCGGGGCCGGAGCGAGCATGATGAAGTACTGCGAGTTGGCGCTGTCGGGGCTGGCGCTGCGGGCCATGCCGACCACGCCCTTCTCGAAGCTCGCATCCGAGAACTCCGCCGGCAGGTCGGACATTTCCGAGCCGCCGGTGCCGGCGCGGCCCTCCGCAAACACCTCGCGCGTGCCGAACTCCACGTCCCCGGTCTGCGCCATGAAGCCCTCGATCACCCGGTGAAACGTCACTCCGTCATATGCGCCGGCGCGCGCGAGCTCCTTGATCCGCGCGACGTGCTGGGGGGCAATCTCGGGCAGGAGCTCGATCTCGATCGTTCCGCTCGCCTGCCCCTCCACCTCGATCACCAGCACATTCTCCGCCTCCTGCGCGAGGCCGGGGCCCGCGAGCGCCGCGAGGCCGAGCGCCAGTGCTGCGCCTAGAAACCCGCGCCGGATCACGCCTCCGCTCCCGCGTCGGCGGCGACCCGCACCGAGACCATCCGGTCGGGCTTCGCCGGCGGCTCGCCGCGGGCGATCGCATTCACATGCTTCATCCCCGACACGACGCGGCCCCAGACGGTGTATTGCCCGTTGAGGAAATGTCCGTCGTCGAGCATCAGGAAGAACTGCGAATTGGCGCTGTCGGGGTTCGAGCTGCGCGCCATCCCGGCCACGCCCCGGTCGAAGGGCAGCTTGGAGAACTCCGCCTTCAGGTCCGGGTGGCAGGACCCGCCGGTCCCGGCGCGGCGCAGGTTGAAGTTGTCCTCCATGTCGCCGTTCGCGACATCGCCGGTCTGGGCCATGAACCCCTCGATCACCCGGTGGAACGCCACGTTGTCGTATTCCCCGGCGCGCGCCAGCGCCTTGATCCGCTCGACATGTCCTGGCGCCACGTCCGGCAGCATCTCGACATGCACCTCGCCGCGCTCCAGCGCGATCACCAGCGTGTTCTCGGGGTCTTTGATCTCGGCCATTCGTGTTCCTCCTTGCGGTTCGCGCGGAACCTAGATCGGGCGGGGCGAAAGGGAAACCGCCATCTCGGCGCCGCGCGGGCGCCGGAAGTTAGCGTCGGGTAAAAACGGCCGGAATTTGCAAATGATTTCAATACCAGATGTCATGTTGCACCGTGCAACATCCCCGTGTTGCACACCCCGGCCTCACCCGCCTCCCTTCGCCGGCGCCGTCTGAAACCGCCGCGTCAGCGCCTCCGCGACCATCGGCGGCACGAAGCCCGAGATGTCGCCGTCCAGCCGGGCAATCTCCTTCACGAGCTTCGAGGCGATGGCCTGATAGTTCGCGTCGGCCATCAGGAAAACCGTCTCGATCCGGTCGTTCATCGCCCGGTTCATGCCGACCATCTGGAACTCGTATTCGAAATCCGACACCGCCCTGAGCCCGCGGACGATCATGTCGGCCTTCACGTCCTCGGCGCAGTGGATCAGCAGGTTCTCGAACGGATAGGCGAGGATCTCCACCCCGGCCGCGGCTCCGATCGGCGCGCATTCCGCCTCGACCATCGCCACCCGCTCCTCGAGGCTGAAGAGCGGACCCTTGTCGCGGTTGATCGCGATGCCGATCACCAGCCGGTCCACCAGAGTGCAAGCGCGCCGGATGATGTCGGTATGCCCCAGCGTGATCGGATCGAACGTCCCGGGATACAATCCGATCCGCATCGCCATGCTCCACCCTCCGCGCTTTGCGCCACGCAACAGGACGCGGCGCCGCAGGTCAAGGGTGCCGTCCCTCAGGACCTGGAGGCGTGCTCGAGTTTGTCCTTCCGCTTGGTCGAGGCCGTTTCCTTCAGCTCGCTCCCGCTCATCGACTTCTCCATCGACATCGAGGCGCCCTTGAGGTCGCTCTTTTTCGCGTCGCCGCGCTTGGCGGCGAGGGCAGCCTTCTGCTGAGCCTTGGATTTTGCCGGCACCTAATCTGCCTCCGGTTGCGATCGGCTCGAAAGCGCCGCCGCCGCGCGGGTTCCGCGAGCTACCAGGTGTTGGCGATCATGCCCGTCAGCGCGCTGTTCTCGTTCTGAATCTCCGAGATGCGCGCCTTGACCACATCCCCGATCGAGATCACCCCGACCATCCGGCCCCCGTCGATCACCGGCATGTGCCGGAAGCGGCCGTCGGACATCTTCTCCATCACCGAATTCGCGCTGTCGTCGAGGTGGCAGCCGATAACCTCGGCGGTCATCAGGTCCTGCACCTGCGAGCTCAGGCAGCCGACGCCGGTGGTGCCCAGCGCGCGGACGATGTCGCGCTCGGACAGGATGCCATCGACGGTGGCGCCGTCGCGAGTGACAATCACTGCACCGATGCGGTGCTTGGCCAGGACCTCGGCCGCGAGCTTCACTGGATCGGTGGGTTTAATGGTGACGATCCGGCTGTTGGGCTTGCCGCCGATGATGCTGCGAACGCTCATGTGGGTCCTCCCTCGCGCACCGGGTCGGGGACGGCGGCGCACTCGCGTAGCGTGCTCGCCCGCACACCCATCTGTCAACCCGGCACCGCCCGCCGGAAGCGGCTTGACCTGCACGAACCACCATTCCGCGCGACCTGCAAGCTCGCGGGCCCGGGTCGCTCGCATTTTCCGCCTGTTGCCGCCCGATTTTCCCGCTAGGCTGCCGCAAGCCCCTTCGGGGTAGGCAGAGCGACGGAGGATCGACCATGCAGGAGCTTACACATTTCATCGACGGCAAGCGGGTCGCCGGCACCTCCGGCCGCCATGCCGACGTCTACAACCCCGCGACCGGCGAGGTGCAGGCCCGCGTGCCGCTCGCCTCCGCCTCCGAGGTCGATGCGGCGGTGCGGACCGCCAAGGAGGCGCAGCCGTTCTGGGGCGCGACCAACCCGCAGCGCCGGGCGCGGGTGCTGATGCGCTTCGTCGAGCTCCTGAACCGCGACATGGACAAGCTCGCCGAGGCGCTCTCCCGCGAGCACGGCAAGACCGTGCCCGACGCCAAGGGCGACATCGTGCGCGGTCTCGAGGTCGCCGAATTCTGCATCGGCGCGCCGCATCTGCTGAAGGGCGAGTTCACCGACGCCGCCGGCCCCGGCATCGACATGTATTCGATGCGCCAGCCGCTCGGCATCGTCGCGGGGATCACGCCGTTCAACTTCCCGGCGATGATCCCGATGTGGAAGTTCTGCCCGGCCATCGCCTGCGGCAACGCCTTCATCCTCAAGCCGTCCGAGCGCGACCCTTCCGTACCGGTGATGCTCGCCGAGCTGATGCAGGAGGCGGGGCTGCCCGACGGCATCCTCCAGGTGGTGAATGGCGACAAGGAGGCGGTGGACGCGATCCTCGACCATCCCGACGTCATGGCGATCGGCTTCGTGGGCTCCACGCCGATCGCGGAGTACATTTACGGCCGCGGCTGTTCCAACGGCAAGCGCGTCCAGTGCTTCGGCGGGGCAAAGAACCACATGATCGTCATGCCCGACGCCGATCTCGACCAGGCGGTGGATGCGCTGATCGGCGCGGGCTACGGCGCGGCCGGCGAGCGCTGCATGGCGATCTCCGTCGCCGTCCCCGTCGGCGAGAAGACCGCGGATGCCCTGATCGAGAAGCTGGTGCCGCGCGTCGAGTCGCTCAAGATCGGCCCCTACACCGGCGGGAACGACATCGACTTCGGCCCGGTGATCACCCGCGAGGCGCAGAAGCGCATCCTCGGCCTCGTGGACAGCGGCGTCGAGGCTGGTGCTACGCTCGCCGTCGATGGCCGCGGATTCACGATGCAGGGTTACGAGGACGGGTTCTTCGTCGGCGCCTGCCTCTTCGACCACGTGACCACCGACATGGAGATCTACCGCCAGGAGATCTTCGGACCCGTCCTGATCAACGTGCGCGCCAAGAGTTACAACGAGGCGCTCAAGATCACGATGGACAACGAATACGGCAACGGCACCGCGATCTTCACCCGCGACGGCGACACGGCGCGGGACTTCGCGGCCAAGGTGAACGTCGGCATGGTGGGGGTGAACGTGCCGATCCCGGTGCCGCTCGCCTATCACACCTTCGGTGGCTGGAAGAAGTCCTCGTTCGGCGACCTCAACCAGCACGGGCCGGACGCCTTTCGCTTCTATACCCGCACCAAGACAGTCACCGCCCGCTGGCCCTCGGGGACCAAGGAGGGCGCGAGCTTCTCGATCCCGACGATGGAGTAACGGGGGCCGCTTTCGGCCTTTCACTGTGAAAGCGGGATCCCCCCATTGGAATCATTGGGAGAATCCGCGCGTTTTCATTGCTTGTTAACTTCCGGAGCCTCGGCGGCGGCGCGCTGCAGCGTGGGATCAGGCATCGAGTGGGGATCGCATGGGCTTTGACGTCGCGGGGCTCGCCGGCTTCGTCAAGCTGGTGCTCGCGGCTCGGCTGATCGTCGTCGGCGACGATCTGCCGGAGCGGGCGAGTGGCTTCGCCGATCTGATCGCCGGGGGCGCGGCGCTCGATAAGCTGATCCGCAGGAGCGGCCTCGATCCCGTCGTCGCGCGGACGCTCGAAGCGGCGGGCGATGCCGAGCGCGCCTTTGCCCGCGAGCCCGGCCTGAACGACGCCCGCGCGATCTTCGCCCAGCTGGGCCCGCAGGCCGTCCCGTCCCCGGAATTCGTCGCCGCGAGCGGCCTGCGAGCCGGGGCGGTGGTCGAGAGGCTGGTCGCGAATATCCACGGTTCGGATCTCGCCCGCGACTTCGCGGCCGATCCGCTGGTCGAGCGCTATTTCCGCGCCGTGGCGCTCGCGGCACTGACCGCGCTCTACGACGACCCCGACTACGTCCAGGGGATCACCCCCCAAATCTGGCGGCAGGCCTTCGCCGAGTTCGCCGATCTGAAGGCAAGGCTCGATGGCATGGCCGAGGCGAGCGCCGCCATCGAAGAAGGGATTCCGAAGTCCACGCTTCTCCAACTCGCCCGCCGCGTCAATGCGGATGTCGAGGATAGAGACACGGCCTTGATCGAGCTGACCCGCGCCGTCGAGGTCGCGCGCCAGGTGCAGGCGGAGAGCCGAACCGGCTCGAACCTCGGCGGGTTCATCGACGAGGTCCTGCGCCGCGTCGCCGAACTGTCGGCCGCCGCCGAGAACGATGCCGCCGCCGCCGCCATCGACGCGGCCCTTGCCCGCGAGGAGGCGGAGTCGACGGCCCGCCAGATCCGCCTTCTCGACGCGGGCCTCGAACAGGACATCCTGCGCCGCGACGCGCCCTCGGCCGCCCGACGCCTCGTCCGCCGCACCGAACTAGAGCTTGCTCCTGGCGCCTCGCTCTTCGAGGCCCTGCGCGCGGTTTGGAGCGAATGGTACAAACGCGGCCGCGACAGAGGCACGAACCTCGACCTTGCAGTGGCGATCGCCCTCGCTGGCCTGACCCACTCCCGCGCCGCGACCGCTGTCGAGCGCGGTGCTGCCCTCAATGATCTCGGCGCCGCGCTTTCTATCCTCGGCGAACGCGAGGCCGGCACCGCCCGGCTCGAAAAGGCCATCGCCACCTATCGCGCGGCGCTCGAGGAGTGGACCCATCACCGCGTGCCGCTCGAATGGGCCGGGACCCAAATGAACCTCGGCGGCGCGCTTACACTTCTAGGCGAACGCGAGGCCGGCACGGCCCGTCTCGAAGAAGC
>JBBQRM010000061.1:0-10750 GCA_038214855.1 Rhodobacterales bacterium
AACCGATCCGCCGCAAAGAATTCAAGCATTATCTTTTTTGAATGCGTCTCGATCCGGGTCATGGCGCCGCGGGATCGGCGCCCCCCGCCTCGGTATCCAGATAGCCCTTCTCCTCGAGCCTGCGCGCATGGAACTTCTGGAAGTGCTCGTCGCCCTCGTAGCCCTTGGTGCGAACCCATTCGAACATGTTGACGAACATCTGCCTTCCGAACGCCCCCGGCATCGCGGCCACGGCGGCTTCGCCGGCGGTCCCGCTCTCGGGCGGTTCCTCGGGCATGAAGAGGATCGTCGGCGTGAAGACCACTCCCCAACGGCGCCCGGCGCTCTTCTCGTTGAGCATCGTGCCGTCGAGGTCGGTCACCTCCTCGTCGCCGAACAGATTGTATTGAACCACATCGAAGTTTTTCTCGATGTAGTCGCTGATCTCGGGGTCGGCCAGGATCTCCTCGTGCATCTTCTTGCAGTAGATGCAGCCGCGCTGCTCGAAGACGATCGCGAGGCGCTTGCCGTTCTCCTTCGCCATGGCGATGTCCTCGCCGACGTCGCGGAAGGTGAGCGAGAACCACGGCTGCTTGTGGAGACCGTCGTCGCCGACCTCGGCCGCCGGCGCGGCCATGCCCGCGAACGCCAGCGCGGCGGCGATGATGAATGTTCGTAACATGCTCATTTCCCTCTTTTTTCTTCGTTCGTATCGCCCGGTCATCCGATCTCGGCGAAACCCGGAAAGGCCTCCAGAAGCCAGTACGATATCGTCGCCATCTGCCCGGTCATGAACAGGATGCCGGTCAGGACCAGCGCCGCGCCCATCACCTTCTCGACCTTGCCGAAATAGGGCCGGAACCGGGCCGCGAGATCGAGAAAGCGCGTCGCGAAGGCCGCCGCCAGAACGAACGGCAACCCGATCCCGAGCGAATAGGTGGCCAGCAGCCCAGCCCCGCGTAGTGCCGTGCCCTGCGACCCGGCGATGAACAGGATCGCCGCCAGAACCGGACCGACGCAGGGCGTCCAGCCGAAGGCGAAGGCGAGGCCGAGCGTGTAGGAGCCGAGCAGACCCGCCGGCTTCCGGGCGACCTCGACGCGCGCCTCGCGGTAGAGCAGGGCCAGCCGGAAGACGCCCAGAAAATGCAGCCCCATCACGATGATGATCGCCCCGGCGATGATCGAGAGCACGTCGAACCATTGCGCGATGGCCTGTCCGATCACGCTCGCGGTCGCGCCGAGCGCGACGAAGACGGTGGTGAAACCGGCGACGAAGGCGACCGCGGCCAGCACGATCTTCCGGGCGACCTCCGGTTCCGCCGCCCGGTCCCGCACCTGATCGAAGCTCAGACCGGCGAGATACGCCAGATACGGCGGCACGATCGGCAGCACGCAGGGCGAGACAAACGACAGAAGACCTGCAAGGAAAGCCGCGCCGAACCCGACATCGAGCATTTCAGACGTACCCGGGGCGATCGCGGTCAGGGACTACCGAAAAGCGGACGCCTGCGCTATATGCGGTAGCGAATGGATAGAAGAATAGATATGTTTTCATCTGTTGTAAACGCACCCCACGCTCACCGGCCGTGGAAGACTTGGCTCGCCGCGCTGTTGATGGCCGCGAGTATGGTCGGCCGGCCCGCTCCGGTGCCCGCCGCGGAACTGCTGATGCTCGAACAGCCCGGCTGCCCCTGGTGCAAACGCTTCAACGAGGAGATCGCCCCCGCCTACGCCAAGACCGACGAGGGAAGGCAGGCGCCGCTGCGCCGCGTCGACATCACCGAGGACTGGCCCGAGGATCTTGACTTCGTTCGGCGCGAGCGGTTGACGCCGACCTTCGTTCTCATCGACGACGGGGTGGAATTCGCTAGACTAAGGGGCTATCCGGGCGACGAGTTCTTCTGGGCGCTGCTGGACGGCATGCTGGCGAAGCTGCCATCCGAGGACATGGCCGACATCGATGAATAAGCCGACCGAACCGACCGAGATGCGCACGGAAGAAGCTCTGTCGGTGCCGAAGTTCAACGAGCTGACCTCGCCGGAGGAGGCCGAGGCCTTCTTCGAGCAGGCGAAGAAGGCGAGTGATCTGCTCAAGGCAATGTCGCACGAGAGCCGGCTGGTGATCCTCTGTCTTCTTTCGGAAAAGGAACGGTCGGTCGGCGATATCGAAGCGATCCTGTCGATGCCGCAGGCCTCGGTTTCACAGCAGCTCGCCCGGTTGCGGTTCGACCGCCTCGTGAAGACCCGCCGCGAGGGCCGAACCGTGTACTACAGCCTCGCCAGCGAACAGGTGACGTCGCTCATCGGCACACTTTACCAACTCTTCTGCGCGCCGGTCCACAAGCCGTTCGCCTGAGCAGCGTGCTTGGGCGGCTTGTGCGGTGGCGCCGCGGACCCTACCATCGAGCCGGCCGGACGGCCCGGCTAGGCGTGCGCAGGATGCAGATGCTCGTGGACAGCGGTCTGGCGCTGCCGTTGGCCGGCCTGATCGCCGGCCTGGCGATGGGCTACGTCGCACGGCGACACCACTTCTGCACGATGTCGGCACTCGAGCGACGCTGGTATGCCGCCGACGACAGCGGCATTCGGGCCTGGGCGCTGGCAATAGCCGTCGCCGTGGCGCTCACCCAGGCGCTCGCGTTGTTCGGCATTTTTGATCCCCGCCAGAGCTTCTACCTGACGCCGGACTTTGCATGGACCGGCGCGATCCTTGGCGGCCTCGCCTTCGGCTTCGGCATGGCGCTGGTGGGTACCTGCGGCTTCGGCGCGCTGGTGATGCTCGGCGGCGGCTCGCTGCGCGGGTTGATCGTGGTGCTGGTTCTGGGGCTTTCCGCACTGGCCGCGCAGCGGGGCGTGCTCGCGGCGAGCCGGGTGGCGATCAGCGATGCGCGGGCCAGTGACCTGTCGCGGTTCGGCGCGCCGGACCAGTCGCTGGGCGCGGTGGTCGGCGGCATGCTCGGCATCGACGCCTCGGTGCCCGTGGCGCTGGCGGTCGTGGCGGTGCTCGGCTTCTGGATCTTCCGGTCGGGGCGGTTCCGGACCGAGCACGGAAAGATCGTCGCAGGGGCGGTGATCGGCATCGCCGTCGCCTTCGGCTGGGCGGCGACCTCCTGGATCGCCGCGCAATCGTTTGATCCGGTTCAGGTCGAGAGCGCGTCGTTCGTGGTTCCGCCCGGCGATCTGATCCTCCAGTTGGTCGTAGCCACCGGGTCGCTGCCCGACTACGGCGTCGGTCTGGTGCTCGGTGTCGTCGCCGGCGCCGGCCTAGCGGCGGTGCGGGGGCACGACGTGCGCTGGGAAGCTTGCGACGATGCGCGCGAGTTGTCGCGCCATCTGGTCGGTGCGGTGCTGATGGGCGTGGGCGGCGTCTTCTCGCTCGGCTGCACCATCGGGCAGGGCATCTCAGCGGCTTCGGTGCTCGCGATCTCGGCGCCGGTCGTGCTCGTCTCCATAGCCATCGGCGCGCGGCTCGGCCTTGCCTATATCCTCGAAGGTTCGATCCGGCACGCCTTCAGCCGGATCGACCGCGGCCCGGCCGAGTAGCCGCCATCTGCGTGCGCGGCTCGGTTAATGCATTGAATGTGTCTGGCAACATCTTTATAAGAAACGATTTCATGCCAAGACGGCTCTGAATAAGACGCGTGTGCGCCATGCCGAATATCACGCGTGTGCAGTTCCTCGAATATCACGCGCGTGAAGGACAAGACCGCCCTGCGCCCGGCTCAGGCCCCGGGGACGAACCGATAGGCCGGACCGGAGCGTTCGACCCGTCCGTCCCCGCCGGGCAGGTGGAATCCGACGAGCCGCATCTTCTCCGCCGCAAGTCTGTCGAGCAACCTGCGCCGCGTGGCTGCGCCCGCTTCGGGATCGTGATCCGCGCCCCAGTGCCAGTCGGGGCGGGCGAAGGAGACCGGATCGTTGGAGAGCGCATCGCCGATCAACATGACCGGCTCGTCGAGATCGTGGATGACGAAGGATGCGTGACCCGGCGTGTGACCGGACGTATCCACCGCCTCGATGCCCGGCAGCACCTCCGCGCCCGGCGAGAAGCGCTCGGTCCGATCCTCGATCGCATCGAACCGGTTGCGCGCGCCGATCACGAAGCTCTTGCGCGCATCCGGCGTGGCGGCCAGCGTCGCCTCCGCTCGCCAGTAGTCCCACTCCGTGCCCGCGATATGGAACCTCGCCCCCGGGAACACCACCTCGTCGAAATCGTCGAGCACCCCCCAGATGTGATCGGGGTGCGCATGGGTGAAGATCACGTCCGTGATGTCCTCGACCATGACGCCCGCGGCCTCCAGGCTTTCCGGCAGCAGTCCGGTGGTCGGCATGAAGTTAGGCCCCGCGCCCGCATCGAACAGCACGGTGCGATCGCCAGCCCTCAGGAGCGTGGGGTTGCACGGCGGCCTGACCTCGCCAGAGGCGGCAAAGGCCGCGCCTTCCAGCGCCAGGACATCGGCGATCGGCGTGTCGGGTAACAGGAAGTCCAGCGGCAGGACCATGTTCCCGTCGCTGAGGACCGATACGGAGCCGTTACCCGTTGCCGCCTCCGTACGGCGCGGAAGCGTGGCCAAAGGCTGAAGCAATCCCGCGAGAACCATCCGGTTGAGCGTGCGGCGGCTGATCATCGTTCCTCTCCTGTATCAACGACCTGGCGTCTGTCGCGGCATGATCGACGCGGTTTATTGGCAGTAGAGCCGGTGCAGAAGCGCGATGACGGCGACCGCCTCCTCGCCCTGCACCCGGTTGTAGATCGTCTGGCCGACGCGCCGGCTCGAGACAAGCCCGGCCTCGCGCAGGAGCTTCAGCTGCTGCGACACTGCGGGCTGGGGCATGCCGAGCGCTTCCGCCAGCGACATCACGCTCATCTCGCCTTCGGCCAGGACGCAGAGAAGCTTCAGGCGCGACGGGTTTGACAGCATCTGCATAAGCCTAGATGCCTCGTCGACGCGAGGCGCCATCGTGAGAAAATCGAGCCCCTGCATATTATCTTACTTGCATATATGAGAGCGCCTATATATCTCGTGTTCAGCAATACCGCAAGTGAGGAGTTCTCCCATGATCAAGTCCTCGAATGTCGGCTCTACAGACCGAGTCCTGCGTATCGTCATCGGCCTCGTGTTGATCGCGCTGCCGTTCCTGACCGCATGGCCGATGTGGAGCAGTGGGGCATTGATGTGGGCATCGGTGTTGGTTGGAGTGGTTCTCATCGGAACCGCGCTCCTCCGCTTCTGTCCGATCTATGGGTTGATCGGCGTCCGGACATGCAAGACAAACTGAGATGACGACACCGTTCACCCCTTTGCTGTCGCTCGGCGGCGGTTTTCTGATCGGGCTCGCCGCAACGCTCTACATGGCGCTGCACGGACGGATCGTGGGCATGACGGGCATCGTCGGCGGCATTATCCCGCCGGTTGCCGCAGACTGGCGCCTGCGTCTTGCCTTCGTCATCGGCGCGATCGTCGCACCGATGGCCTTCGCCGCCCTCGGCGGCAGGATCGCTTTCGCCGTACCGGTGTCCAGCGTGATGCTGGCGCTCGGCGGCTTCATCGTTGGGATCGGCGCCAATCTAGGCTCTGGCTGCACCAGCGGGCACGGCGTCTGCGGCATGGCCCGGCTCTCGCCGCGTTCCATCGCCGCCACGGCGACGTTTATGGCGGCCGCTTTCGTGACCGTCTTCGTCGTTCGACATGTCGTGGGGCTCTGAGATGCTCAAGACACTTTCCGCCGGTCTTATCGGAGCCATTTTCGGGCTGGGCATCGCCCTATCGGGGATGATAAATCCGGGCAAAGTCCTCAACTTCTTCGATGTCTTTGGCACGTGGGACCCCAGCCTGATCTTGGTGATGGGCGGCGCGCTGGTCACCGCGGCCATCGGATACCGCCTCGTATTCGCCCGTCGGGAGACGCCCGTCTTCGATGCGGCCTTCAGCCTGCCGACGAACCGTAAGATTGATGGGCGGCTGATCGGAGGCTCCGCCGCCTTCGGCATCGGCTGGGGGATTGCCGGGTTTTGTCCTGGCGGCGCTATTCCCGCCCTCGGTCTCGGCTACGTCCAGACGTTCATCTTTGTCGGCGCACTCGTTGCCGGCATCGCCACTGCGCGCTGGCTGAATTCGCCGGGTGGCGTTCGCGCCCGACAGTGACCGATGGCTGCGCCCACCGGCTGAGCTATAGACCCAAAGAGAAGGAACCCAGAATGACCTCCTATCCCGTCGACATGGAAACGAGGCCGCTGGTCGATGCGTTCTTCGACGAGGCGACCAACACGATCAGCTACGTGGTGCGCGATCCCGCCAGCACGTCCTGCGCGATCATCGACAGCGTCATGGACATCGATTACGCCGCCGGACGCATCACCTACGACCACGCCAATGCGCTGATCGCGCATATCCGCGAGCATGGCCTGAAGCTGGAATGGATCATCGAGACCCATGTCCACGCCGATCACCTGTCCGCGGCGCCCTACATCCAAGGCAAGCTCGGCGGCAAGATCGGCATCGGCTCCAAGATCATGGTCGTGCAGGAAACATTCGGCAAGATCTTCAACGAAGGCACCAAGTTCCAGCGCGACGGATCGCAGTTCGACGCGCTGTTCGAGGATGGCGATACCTATCGGATCGGCGGGATGCAGGGCTTCGCGATGGCGACGCCGGGACACACGCCGGCCTGCATGACGCATGCCATCGGCGACGCGGCCTTCGTCGGCGACACGCTCTTTATGCCCGACGCCGGGTCGGCGCGGGCGGATTTTCCCGGCGGCGATGCCGGCACGCTCTACGACTCGATCCATAAGGTCCTGGCGCTGCCGGACGCGATGCGCCTGTTCATGTGCCACGATTACGCGCCAAACGGCCGTGATATTCGGTGGGAATCTACGGTTGGCGAGGAGAAGGCGCACAACATCCACGTGGGCGCCGGAAAGACACGGGAGGAGTTCGTGCGCATGCGCTCCGAGCGGGACGCGACGCTGGAAATGCCGAAGCTGATCATCCCCTCGCTGCAGGTGAACATGCGCGCAGGCGAGATCCCGACCGACGCCGACGGCAAGCTGATGCTGAAAGTGCCGCTGAACGGGCTTTGAGGCGGCTATCTGGAGTGGAGCGGACACGCCATGGAGATCAGGAAGATCGACGACCGGCTCTCGGTATCGCCGCAGATCTCGCCCGCCGAGCTGGGCGCGATTGCGGAACGCGGATTTCGCGCAATCATCTGCAACAGGCCCGACGGCGAGGGCGCCGACCAGCCGAGCTTCGACGAGATCGCGGCGGCGGCGCGGGAGCATGGGCTGGTTGCGCGGAATATTCCCGTCGCCTCCAGCAACATCGAGGACGCTGATGCGCGCGCGTTTGGCGTTGCTTTCAGAGGACTGCCCAAGCCGGTGCTTGCCTATTGCCGCAGCGGAACCCGCTCGGCGACGTTGTGGTCGCTCGACCAGGGCGCTTCCGGGCGCCCGCTCTCGGAGATCCTGAGCGCCACCAGTTCGGCCGGCTACGACATGTCGGGCATCACCGGCCGCATCGCCAACAGTGGCAAGAGCCCGGTCGACGAGGTCCCGCACAGGCGGGAGTAGCCTTCCAGGCCCGAGGTCGCGGCGGCCGGCAGCAGACTTCGGAGGCGCAGCCGTGCGCGCCTCCCGCAACTCGACCTACAGGACCGCTCCAGCATCATGACGACTCGATCGCCACTCTCGAAGCTCGGCCGGTACCTGCCCGTCCTGGACTGGGGCCGGAGTTATGACCGCAACGCCCTGACCAGCGATCTGGTCGCTGCGGTTATTGTCACCATCATGCTCGTGCCGCAGTCGCTGGCCTATGCGCTGATTGCGGGTCTGCCGGCCGAGATGGGCATTTATGCGTCAATCGCCCCGATCCTGCTCTACGCGATATTCGGGACCAGCCGCGCCCTTGCGGTGGGTCCCGTGGCCGTCGTCTCACTGATGACTGCCGCGGCAGTGGGACAGATCGCGCCGCCGGGTTCGCCGGAGTACATCGCGGCGGCGCTCACGCTGGCCTTCCTGTCGGGGCTGTTCCTGATCGGGCTCGGCATCTTCCGGCTCGGCTTTCTGGCCAATTTTCTGTCGCATCCGGTGATCGCTGGCTTCATCTCCGCCTCCGGCATCCTTATCGCCACGAGCCAGCTCAAGCATATCCTCGGCATCAGCGCCTCCGGCGACACCTTTCCCGAGCTCGTGCTCTCAATCGCCGAGCACCTTCGCGAGACGAACTGGATCACCTTCGTGCTCGGCGCCTCGGCGCTGGCATTCCTGTTCTGGGTGCGCAAGGGCCTGAAGCCCGCGTTGCGCGCGGCTGGTCTCAGCCCGCGCATGGCCGATATCGTCGCCAAGGCCGGGCCCGTCGCGGCGGTCGTCGTCACAACGGTGGCCACCTGGGGCTTCGGCCTTGCCGAGCGCGGTGTCAGGGTGGTGGGCGATGTGCCGCAAGGCCTGCCGCCGCTGACCCTGCCCTCGTTCTCGCTCGACGTGTGGACGAGCCTGACCGGCGCGGCCGTGCTGATCTCGATCATCGGCTTTGTCGAATCGATTTCGGTCGCGCAAACCCTGGCTGCCAAGAAACGCCAGCGCATCGATCCGGACCAGGAGCTGATCGGGCTAGGAGCGGCCAATATCGGCGCGGCCTTTACCGGCGGCTATCCGGTGACGGGCGGCTTCGCGCGCTCGGTGGTCAACTTCGACGCCGGTGCCGAGACTCCGGCCGCGGGCGCCTATACCGCCATCGGCCTCGCGCTGGCAGCACTTCTGCTGACGCCGCTGATCTTCTTCCTGCCGCAGGCGACGCTCGCGGCCACGATCATCGTGGCGGTGATGACGCTGGTGGACTTCTCGATCCTCAAGACCGCCTGGGGCTACTCAAAGGCGGATTTCGCCGCCGTCTCGGTCACCATCCTGCTCACGCTCGGCGCGGGCGTGGATGTGGGCGTCAGCGCCGGCGTGCTGCTGTCTATCCTGATCCACCTCTACAAGACCTCACGTCCGCACATGGCCATCGTCGGGCAGGTGCCCGAGACCGAGCACTTCCGCAATGTGCTGCGCCACGAGGTAATCACGCAGGACGACATCCTCACACTGCGGGTCGACGAGAGCCTATACTTCGCCAATGCGCGCTACCTCGAAGACCGGCTCTACGACATGGTAGCAAGCCGACCCGCCTTGCGCCACGTCATCCTGATGTGCCCAGCCGTCAACGAGATCGACCTGAGCGCGCTGGAAAGCCTCGAGGCGATCAACACGCGGCTCGACTCGCTCAGAGTCGTGTTCCATCTCAGCGAGATCAAGGGTCCGGTCATGGACCGCCTGAAGACCAGCGATTTCCTTGACCACCTCACTGGCCGCGTCTTCCTGAGCCAGCATCAGGCGATCGAGGCGCTTGCTTGCCGCACCCCTTGCCCTTTGAATACGGTGAAGGGCGCCTCACTTGGCATGTCGTCTCCTTAAGAGCATATCGCATCCGCAGTTCGACGCCACGACTGGCCGGATCCATTCTCATCGGATCATCGGCGAGCACGAGGGGGCTGGAGTGAAGTCTGTCGTCGAGAGCTTCTGGCGAAACCATCGCGTGCTGCTGGTGGGGTTTGCCGCGGCGCTGTGTCTGACAATGTTCTTCTTCGCTCGAACCGTGATGTACACGCTGCATTGGTCGGATCCTGCGCATCGAGAGCAGGCGGTCGATGGCTGGATGCCGATGGGCTACGTCGCGCGGTCCTGGGATGTCCCGCCGGAGGTCCTGCGCGAGGCGCTCGGTCCCGCCGCCGACACCGGCAACAGAGTTACCGTCGCAGAGATCGCGCACGAGCGGGGTATGCGCATCGACGAGGTTGCGGAGCTCCTCCACGGTGCGATCCTGGCCCGCCGCGCCGAGACCGATGAGTGACGTCGTCTTCGGTATCGTGTCGCACTACGGGATCTTGGCGATTCTGACGGCGACCTATCTGTCCTGCCTGGCCATCCCGATGCCTAGCTCCCTGGTCATGCTGGCAGGTGGCGCGTTCGTGGCGTCGGGCGATCTCGTCACAGCGCCTGTCGTGCTGGCGGCGCTGGCCGGAGCCGTGTTCGGCGATCAGACTGGCTTTCTCATCGGACGGATTGGCGGCACGGCAGCGACCTTGCGCTGGGCGCATGCGCCACACCGCGCCGCGGTGTTCGCGAGGGCGCGGCAGGTCGTCGATCGCTGGGGCGGGCTGGGCGTCTTCTTCAGCACGTGGCTCGTCAGTCCGCTCGGCCCCTACGTGAACCTGCTCGCCGGCGCCACGCATATGCGGTGGTGGCGGTTTACGTTTTGGGACACGGCCGGCGAGGCAATCTGGGTCGCATTCTACGTCGGCCTCGGATACGCCTTCTCAAGCCGGATAGTGCAGGTCGCAGAGCTGCTCGCCAACTCGGTCGCGTTCCTCTCCGCAGCCGTCGTCACGTCGCTTCTGGGACTGCTTCTGGTGAAGCGCGCTCGGCGCATCCAATATGGTTGATACCAACCTGCATTGACCATCACCCATGGGGCCATTCCCGCATTCCGACGGACATGATCTTCCAAGGGCGGTCGATGAGGTTGTTCCAGGCATCGCAGCAGAGGGCCACGAGGTCCTCACAGGACTTGAAGACGCGGTTCGAGTGAACCGCCCCGGATTTCCCGGAGGCAGTTTCGTTTGGTAGTGTCTCGAATCTGGTGGAAATTCTCCGGCGGCGTTCTCCGAGCATCGGGATTTGGGTCTGATCAAGCCACGAGGTCAAGGCTGATCGGGGTGATTGGCTGAGCCA
>JBBQRM010000062.1:0-10736 GCA_038214855.1 Rhodobacterales bacterium
CCCCTATATCTCGCACTTTGTGACTCAGTAAGAGTAGGCGGACATGTCGAAAGGCGCCGCGGGCTGCGGGCCGATCTCGAGCGTCTCGGCCTCGAGCGCCCGTCCGGTCTGGCCCGGCCCGCCGGTCGCGATCGCGAGCAGGATGCCCTCGGCCGTCACGCAGAACCGGCCGATGAGCTTCGTGCCATCGCGCGTGCCGGTGCCGGTGTGTTCGGTGCACCCGGCGCCGGCGATCGTCCGCGTGGCGCCGGTCTCCCAGGTGACTGGAGTTTCGGAGAGGCCCGCCATCATTCCCTCGGCGTCGAAGCCGCCGAGCTCGGACGGCGCGAGCCGGAGCCGCACCACCTCTGCCCCGTCGAGCACCGTGGCGATGCCGGAGGCGGTATCGTAGTGGATCGAGCTCGGGGGATCGCTGCCCATGAGCGTGTGCAGATATTCGCCCGCGTGCTTGCGGATCTCGATCCGTGGCCCCGTCGCGCCCTGATGCAGCACCAGGCGATAGTCGAGCCCGGGCGCCGGCGCCGGCGGCGCCGCGGGTGCCGCTCCCGGCACCGCCAGCGCCAGCGCGGCCAGCGCCGCCCGCATCCGTCGCTTCCGATTCACTCCCATGCCTCCCTGCCGCTCGCCGACGGCATCCTACTCCACCGGCACCTGCCGCGCAGCCGGGAACCGCCGCGCGCGACGATGCGCTGGCACGTGGCGGCGGGGGCGGTTATCTTGCGGTTGCCTCAGCCGTGCCCGGAGTAGCCCATGCGCCCGTTTCTCGCCGCCCTCGCCCTCGGATGGGTGGCCGCAGCCGTGCCCGCCCTGCCGCAATCCGCGCCCGCGGTGCCGGAGGGCGCCGCGAATATTCCGGTGGAGGACTGGCGCGAGATGGCCGCCGGCCGCACGCTCACCTACCGCGTCGGCGACGAGCTCTGGGCGCTGGAGCGCTACGCCCCCTCGGGCAACGGCGTGACGCTGCAGTTCTACGACGGCACCTGCCTGAAGGGGACCTGGGACTATGCCGCGCCGCTCTACTGCTTCCACTGGGAGGGCGAGGGGACCTCGTGTTTCCGCCATGCAAGGGTGGGGCGGGAGATCGTTATCATCGAGACGCTCGACGGCGCGGATACCGGCTCGGTGCAGAAGATGACGGGGGTGAGCGACGTGCCGCTCGCCTGCGGCCCGGCGGTGACGAGCTGAGGAAGCTTTCACGCCTTTCACTGTGAAAGGTGACAACTGGCATTGAAAAGATTGAGAAATTTTTGCCGTTTTTACGTCCTGTTAACTTCGTTGCACGCGCGGGCCGGGGTCAGACGTCGAGCGTGTGGCGCCGCTCCCATTCGGAGAAATGCGCGGCGTAGCTGTCCCATTCCTGCCGCTTGATCTTGAGGAAGGCGCGCGAGACCTCCTCGCCGAGGACCGCCGTCAGCGCCTCGTCGGCTTCGAGGGCGCGCAGCGCGTCGAGCAGGTTGAGCGGCAGGCGCGGCGCATCCCTGTCCGCCTGGGCCTCGGCATACATGTCGCTGTCCCGACGCGGGCCCGGGTCGGCTTTGCTGCGCACGCCCGCGAGCCCCGCGGCGATGATCGCCGCCTGCAGCAGATACGGGTTCGCGGCACCGTCGGGCAGGCGCAGCTCGAAGCGCCCCGGCCCGGGGACGCGCACCATATGCGTGCGGTTGTTGCCCGACCAGGTGACGGTGTTCGGCGCCCAGGTCGCGCCGGAGGTCGTGCGCGGCGCGTTCAGCCGCTTGTAGGAATTGACGGTCGGGTTGGTGATCGCGGTGAGCGCCGGCGCGTGCCGCATGATCCCGCCGAGGAAGTGGCGCGCGATCTCGGACATCCCCAGCTCGGCGCCCTCGTCGAGGAACAGGTTCGCGCCGCTCCCGGCATCCCAGGCGGAGACATGGACATGCGCGCCGTTGCCGGTCAGCCGCTCGAGCGGCTTGGGCATGAAGGTCGCGCGCATCCCGTGGCGCTCGGCCAGCGCGCGGATCATGAACTTGAAGAACGAATGCTTGTCGGCGGTGGCGAGCGCGTCGTCGAAGTCCCAGTTCATCTCGAACTGGCCGTTCGCGTCCTCGTGGTCGGTCTGGTAGGGGCCCCAGCCGAGGCCCACCATCGCGTCGATCGCCTCGCCGATCATGTCCATCTGGCGCAGGATGGCGAGCTGGTCGTAGCAGGGCTTCACGGCGGTATCGTGGGGGTCGGCGAGCCGGTCGCCCTCGGGGGTCATCAGCGTGAACTCCGGCTCGACCCCGGTCTTGATCCGGAGCCCCTCGGCCGCGGCCTGCTCGACCAGCCGGACGAGCACGTCGCGCGGCGCATGGGCGACGGGGGCGTCCTCCATGACGCAGGAGGCCGGGACCCAGGCCATCTCCGGCTTCCACGGCAGCTGGATCACCCCGTCCGCATCCGGCAGGCCCAGCATGTCGGGATGCGCGGGCGTGAGGTCGAGCCAGGTCGCGAAGCCGGCGAAGCCCGCGCCGTCGCGCGTGGTCTTGGCGATCGCCTGGGCGGGTACGACCTTGGCGCGCTGTCCACCGAGCAGGTCGGTGAAGGAGACGAGGAAGTACTTGACGCCCCTCTCCTTTGCGAAGGCGGCGAGATCGGTGGTCATGGGGCTGTCTCCCTGCTCTGGGGCGTGATGGCGGCAGTGCGGCCCGCGTCGGGGGTCACGTGGGAGCTTCCGCCTTGCGCGGTGAGCAGCCGTGCCGGATCGCCCGGCGGCAACGCCGGGCAGCGCCCGTCCGCCCCCCCGGGCGGGCGATTCTCGCCCACCCGCGGACGGACGCTGCCCTCGTCTCGGAGCGAAGGCGCCGGGAAAGGCACATGCAGCGACATGCTCTAATCACGTTACCGCCCCGGCACCCACGAAGTGCCCGCCAGCGGCACGCCGGCCATCGCGGCGGCCTCGACCGTCAGCGCGCAGAGGTCCTCGGGTTCGAGGTTGTGCACGTGGTTGTGCCCGCAGGCCCGCGCGATAGTCTGGGCCTCGAGGGTCAGCACCGCGAGATAGTTGCGCAGCCTGCGCCCGCCCTCGACGGGATCGAGGCGCGCGGCGAGCTCGGGGTCCTGCGTGGTGATGCCAGCCGGGTCGCGCCCCTCGTGCCAGTCGTCGTAGGCGCCGGCCGTCGTGCCCAGCGCGTTGTACTCCGCCTCATGGGCGGGGTCGTTGTCGCCGAGGGCGATCAGCGCCGCGGTGCCGATCGAGACTGCATCGGCCCCCAGCGCCAGGGCCTTGGCCACGTCCGCGCCCGAGCGGATGCCGCCCGAGACGATCAGCTGCACCTCGCGGTGCATCCCGAGGTCCTGCAAAGCCTGGACCGCGGGGCGGATGCAGGCGAGCGTCGGCTGGCCCACATGCTCGATGAACACGTCCTGCGTCGCCGCGGTGCCGCCCTGCATCCCGTCGAGCACCACCACGTCGGCGCCGGCCTTGACCGCCAGCGTCGTGTCGTAATAGGGCCGCGCGCCGCCGATCTTGATGTAGATCGGCTTCTCCCAGGCGGTGATCTCGCGCAATTCGAGGATCTTGATCTCCAGGTCGTCCGGCCCGGTCCAGTCGGGGTGCCGGCAGGCCGAGCGCTGGTCGATGCCCGGCGGCAGCGTGCGCATTGCGGCCACCCGCTCGGTGATCTTCTGGCCCAGAAGCATGCCGCCGCCGCCGGGTTTGGCGCCCTGCCCCACCACCACCTCGATGGCGTCGGCCCGGCGCAGGTCGTCGGGGTTCATGCCGTAGCGCGAGGGCAGGTACTGGTAGACGAGCAGCGCCGAATGCCCGCGCTCCTCCTCGGTCATGCCGCCGTCGCCGGTGGTCGTCGAGGTGCCCGCAGCCGTGGCGCCGCGCCCCAGCGCCTCCTTGGCGTTGGCCGACAGCGAGCCGAAGCTCATGCCGGCGATGGTGACGGGGATCTTCAGCGCCAGCGGCTTTTTCGCGAAGCGCGTCCCCAGCGTGACCCCGGTGCCGCAGGCCTCGCGGTAGCCCTCGAGCGGATAGCGGGACATCGAGGCGCCGAGAAACAGCAGGTCGTCGAAATGCGGCACCCGCCGCTTGGCGCCGCCGCCGCGGATGTCGTAGATGCCGGTCGCGGCCGCCCGCCGGATCTCGGCGTTGACCTCCTTCGAGAAGGTCCAGGACTGGCGCGGCACGGTGCGCGGGGCGCCGGGCGCGTCCTTCATCTCCGCCTCCTCAATAGGCATTGTCGACGTGGAAGTTGTAGAGCCTGCGCGCCGAGCCGTAGCGGCGGAACTCGCCCGGCGCGGCCTCGGCCCCGGCGCGCGCGAGCAGGTCGCGCAAGGTGTCGAGATGCTCGGGGCGCATCTCCTTCTCGATGCAATCGGCGCCGAGGCTCTTCACGGCGCCGCGCACGAACAGCCGCGCCTCGTAGAGCGAATCCCCCAGCGCCTCGCCGGCGTCGCCGAGCACCACGAGGTTGCCCGCCTG
Organism: Rhodobacterales bacterium; assembly: GCA_038214855.1. GTDB lineage: Bacteria > Pseudomonadota > Alphaproteobacteria > Rhodobacterales > Rhodobacteraceae > Amaricoccus. The sequence continues at coordinate 4,430 of JBBQRM010000062.1, forward strand.
CGCCATGAAGGCCGACATGTGCCCGACGCGGCCGTGGACGACGATGTCGATGCCCTTCATCGAGATGCCGCAGCGCGAGGCGGCGTTGCCGCGGATCACCAGCAGCCCGCCGCGCCCGGTCGCACCCGCGTACTGGCTGGCGTCGCCCTCGACGACGACCGTGCCCGACATCATGTTCTCGGCGACGCCGGGGCCGACCGAGCCCTCGACGCGGACGGTCGCGAGCTTGTTCATGCCGGCGCAGTAATAGCCGGTGGAGCCCCTGACCGTCACCTCGATCGGCGCGTCGAGCCCGACGGCCACCGCGTGGCTGCCGCGCGGGTTCTCGACGATCCATGCGGTCTGGTTGGTGCTCGGCCGCTCGGCCGGGAGGGCCGCGTTCGCGGCTCTCAGGCCGGTCCGGGCGAGATCGAGGGTCTGCATCTACATCGCCTTTCGCGGGATGCGGGCGGAAGACCGGGAGCCACTTTTCCTCATCCCGCTCAGTGCTCCCACAGATAGACGGTCGCCGGTTCCGGCTCCCAGACGCGCGCGGCCTCGATCCCCGGCAGGCCCGCCAGCGCGCGGTACTCGCTGCCGAAGGCCACGTAGCGGCCGGTTTCGGCCATCACCGCCGGCTTGCAGGCGATGCGGTCGCGGACCACGCCGAACCCGTCCTTCGTGCCGACCACGAAGGTGAAGAACCCGTCGAGATCGTCGAGCCCGGCCTCCAGCGCCTGTTCGAGCGTGCGGCCCTGCGCGAGCTTGTGGCTCAGGTAGGCGGCGACGACCTCGGTGTCGTTCTCGGTCGCGAAGTCCATCCCCTCGTGCGCGAGCCGGCGCCTGAGCGCATTGTGGTTCGACAGCGAGCCGTTGTGGACCAAGCACTGGTCCGGCCCGGTCGAGAACGGATGCGCGCCCAGCGTCGTCACCCGCGATTCCGTGGCCATGCGGGTGTGGCCGATCCCGTGGCTGCCGGCCATTGTGTCGAGATCGAAGCGCGCCGCGACCTCGCCGGGCAGGCCCACCTCCTTGTAGATCTCGATCGCCTCGCCGGCGCTCATCACCCGGACGTCGGGGCGGAGCGCAGCGAGTGCCGCGCGCGCCGCCCCGAGCTTGTCCGCCGGCACGTCCAGCACCGCATGGGTGTCGCGGCGGGTAAGCGTCACCTCCGCGCCCAGCGCCTCGCCGAGCGCCGCGGCGAGACCCGCGAAGGCTGCTCGAGGCTCCTCGGCCTGCACCGTCAGCTTGGCCCTTCCCTCCGCCTGCGCCCCGTAGACGGCGATGCCGGCGCTGTCGGGCCCCCGGTCGGACATGGTGACGAGCATGCCGCTCAGCATTTCTCCAAGCCGCGGCTCGAGCGACGCGTCCTTCAGGAACAATCCGACGATCCCGCACATACCCGGCACCTCCTGCAACCCCGGCCCCAGACTAGCAGGGTCGCGGGCTTGCCTCAACTGGGAAGAATATTTATTTCCCCTAGAGCAACCGTCCGGGAGGGACAGCATGTGCGCCGCCAAGCCGCCGCCGTTCGGGCAGGATCCGCACCGGGTGACCCGGCGATCGGAGAAGGGGCTCGAGGTCGCGATCGGCCGCGCCGTTCGCGGCTTCCGGCTCGAGAAGCACCTCACGGTCGCCGATCTCGCGCGGATGACGGGGCTGTCGATCGGAATGCTGTCGAAGATCGAGAACGGCGTGACCTCGCCCTCGCTCACGACGCTCCAGAGCCTGTCGCACGCGCTGAGCGTGCCGATCACCGGTTTCTTCAGCCGCTTCGAGGAGCACCGGCCGGTCGTGCATGTCAAGGCCGGCGAGGCGGTGGAGATCGACCGGGCCGGCACGAGGGCGGGGCACCAGTACAACCTGCTCGGTCATATCGGCGCCAATGCGAGCGGCGTGACAGTCGAGCCGTATCTGATCACGCTGACGACGGAATCCGACGTGTTCCCCACCTTCCAGCACGAGGGGATCGAGCTTCTCTACATGCTGGAGGGGGAGGTCGAATACCGGCACGGCGGGCAGACATTCCTGCTGTGCCCGGGAGACAGCCTGTTCTTCGACGCCGAGGCCCCGCACGGTCCCGAGACGCTGGTCAGGCTGCCGGCGCGCTACCTGTCCGTCATCTGCTACCCGCAGGGGGTGTGACGGGCGGGGGCGCCGCGCCACGTCCGTCACCGTCGCGTCTCGCAGACCAACCGCCATGAGGATCGCTAGCTTCTGCTCGTCCGACCAGCGCCGTCGCCGTTCGACGCCATCCGGGACCTCGGCCAGAATCTCAGCAACTCCCTTCGTAGAGAGATATGGTAGTCGGGTATTGGCTCATACTGAATACCCAAGACCACCGCATCTAGCGGAGGCTCGTCAAAATCTGGCTTGTGGCTGGGGCGCTGGATTTTTCCCAACGTTTCGAGTTGTAGCGCAGCGGAATTCGGTGCACCAGAGACTTTCGAACCCTCCTGCGTCGCGCCGGTTCCCGACACTCTTGACGGCCCGCCCATGACACTTGATGCGTCAGTCTCCTCTCGCCTTGCTGACGTTGCGGTTCTCGCCGGACGGCTGCTGCTTGCGGCGCTGTTTCTCGGCGGGGCGGCGCAGAAATGGCTCGATCCAGGCCCGGTGATGGATCTCCTCGCCGGGCGCGGGCTGCCCGAGGCGCTGGTCTGGCCGGCGCTCGCCTTCGACGCCGCGGCCGGCGCGGCGCTGGTGCTGGGGGTCGCGGTGCGGCCGGTGGCGGGGCTCCTCGCGCTCTACTGCATGGCGGTGAGCGTCTTCCACTTCATCCCCGCCGACCCCTGGCAGATGTCGATCTTCGTCAAGAACTGGGCCATCGCCGGCGGGCTGCTGGTGCTTGCGGCCCACGGAGCGGGACGCTACGCCCTGCGCCCCTGAGCCTGGGCGGAAACAATCCGTTGCCTGAAGCGGTCTTTGTTGCCCGCGGCGCTTGCGGTACATCGGGCGCGTACCCGATCAACCAGGAGACCCTCCGATGCCCACGACCTCCCGGTCGCTCGCCGACCTGACCGGCCGCGTCCTGCTCGCGCTGATCTTCCTCGTCGCGGGCTTCTCCAAGCTCGGCGACATCCCCGGCACGATGGCCTACACCGCCTCGGGCGGGCTGCCGGGCGTCTTCGCCTTTGCCGCCATCGCCATCGAGATCATCGGCGGCCTCTTCGTGCTCGTGGGCTACCGGACACGCTGGGCGGCGCTTGCGCTGGCGCTCTTCTGCGTCGTTACGGGCGTGCTCTACCACTTCGTCCCGGCGCAGGAGTTGACCGGCATGGAGGCCCAGGCGCAGATGACGAACTTCATGAAGAACCTCGCGATCGCCGGCGGCTTCCTCGTGCTCGCCTCCCAGGGCGCCCGCGGCTGGTCCCTCGACGGCCGCCGCGCCCTCGCCTGAGGAAAGCGGAGGCGCCTGAGTTCAATGCCCCATTAACCGCATTATCACGCGTGTGCAGCCCCGCCAGGCTTCCCTCGGGGCGCGCCATGGCCTAGACCTCGCCCATGTCGCGCCCCGAGCCCATCCACGTCGTCGGCGGCGGCCTCGCCGGCTCCGAGGCCGCCTTCCAGGCCGCCGAGATGGGCGTGCCCGTCGTCCTCCACGAGATGCGCCCCGGAACCGGCACCGCCGCCCACCGGACCCAGGGCCTCGCCGAACTCGTCTGCTCCAATTCCTTCCGCTCCGACGACGACGAACAGAACGCCGTCGGCCTCCTGCACTGGGAGATGCGTGCGGCCGGCGGACTGGTCATCGCCGCGGCCGACGCCCATGCCCTGCCGGCGGGCGGCGCGCTCGCCGTCGACCGCGATCCCTTCTCCGCCGCGATCACTGCGCGACTCAAAGCCCATCCGCTGATCGAGATCGCGCGCGGCGAGATCGCCGGCCTGCCCCCCGAGGACTGGTCGAGCGTCATCGTCGCCACCGGCCCGCTCACCAGCCCGGCGCTCGCCGAGGCGGTCCGCGGGCTCGCGGGTGAAGCCGCGCTGGCCTTCTTCGACGCCATCGCGCCCATCGTGCATTTCGACAGCATCGACATGACCCGCGCCTGGTTCCAGTCGCGCTACGACAAGGGCGAGACGGAGGCCCAGCGCACCGCCTATCTGAACTGCCCGATGGACCGGACGCAGTACGAGGCCTTCATCGACGCGCTGCTCGCCGCCGAGACCACCGCCTTCAAGGACTGGGAGCGCGACACGCCCTATTTCGAGGGCTGCCTGCCGATCGAGGTGATGGCCGAACGCGGACGAGAGACGCTGCGCTTCGGACCGCTGAAGCCGGTCGGCCTCACCAACCCGCACGACCCTGCCACCAAGCCCCACGCTATCGTCCAGCTCCGCCGCGACAACGCGCTCGGCACGCTCTATAATCTCGTGGGCTTCCAGACCAAGATGACCTACGGCGACCAGGCAAGGGTGCTGCGCACGATCCCTGGCCTGGAGACCGCCGTCTTCGCCCGGATGGGCGGCATCCACCGCAACACCTTCCTCAACTCCCCGCGCCTGCTCGACGCGCGCCTGCGGCTGCGCGCCCAGCCCCGGCTGCGCTTCGTCGGCCAGATCACCGGCGTCGAGGGCTATGTCGAGAGCGCCGCCATGGGCCTTCTCGCCGGCCGGCTCGCGGCGGCCGAGCGGCTGGGCTTCGCGCTCGAGACGCCGCCGCCCACCACCGCGATGGGTGCGCTCGTCACCCACATCACCGGCGGTGCCGAGGCGAAGACCTTCCAGCCGATGAACGTGAACTTCGGCCTCTTCCCGCCGCTCGACGCCGCGCGCGGCGGCAGGCGGGGGCGGCGCGACCGCTACCGCGGCTACACCGACCGGGCCAAGGCGGACTTTGCGGCCTGGCTCGCCCCGGAGCCGCGGGCCGCGGCCACGGGCTGAGCGCGGCACGGATGGAAGAGGAGGATCGCATCCGGGGCCTCGGCGCGCTGACGGGCGGCGCCGACACTCGAGCGCATTACGACGATTGGGCCGCCCGCTACGACGCGGAGATGATCGACGTCGGCTATGCCGCGCCGGCCCGCGCGGCGGCGGCGCTGGCGGGCGCGGTCCCGGATCGCGGCGCGACGGTGCTCGACATCGGCTGCGGCACCGGGGCGGCGGGTGTGGCGCTGCGGGCGGCGGGCTTCACCTGCATCGACGGCATCGATTACGCCGAGGCGATGCTGGCCCGCGCGCGGGAGAAGCATCTCTACCGCACCCTGATCCTCGCCGACCTGAACGACCCGCTGCCGGTCGCGGCGGCGGCCTATGCGAACGCCGCCGCGGTGGGGGTTCTCAGCCCCGCCCATGCCCCGGCTTCGACCATCGACGCGGTGCTCGCGCTCCTGCCGCCCGGCGGGTGCTTCGCCTTCTCGCTCAGCGATCTCGCCACCAGGACGCGGGACTACCTCGACCGCATCGAGGCGGTCACCGGCGCGGGAGGCGCGGAGCTCGCCTTCCGCGAATACGGCGCCTTTCTGCCGGGGGCCACGATCGGCGCCGACATCTACGTTCTGCGCCGCAGGTAAGCCTTGCGCACCCGCTTCGCGCCCTCGCCCACGGGGCGGCTGCATCTCGGCCACGCCTTCTCGGCGCTGACCGCCTGGGAGCGGGCACGCGCGGCGGGTGGCACGTTCCTGCTGCGCATCGAGGATCTCGACATGACCCGCGCGCGGCCCGAGCACGAGGCGGCGATCTGCGAGGATCTGCGCTGGCTGGGGCTCGCCTGGCCGGAGCCGGTGATGCGCCAGTCCGCGCGCCTGCCGGCCTATCGCGCGGTGCTGGAGAGCCTCGCTGCGCGCGGCCTCGTCTACCCCTGCACCTGCACGCGGGCCGACATCGCCGCGGCGGCGAGCGCGCCGCAGGAAGGCGCGCCGGGTCCCGACGGACCGGTCTATCCCGGCACCTGCCGCGGCCGGACGGACGCGCCGGAACGCGCAGCCTGGCGGCTGGACATGGGCCGGGCGGTGGCGGCCCTCGGCGGCGACGCGGCCGTCGCGCGGCTCGGCTGGGTCGAGACCGGCCCCGCGGCGCCCGGCGCGCACCGGCTCGACCCCGAAGCGCTGATCGCGACGGTGGGCGACGTGGTGCTCGCACGGCGCGACATCGGCGCGTCCTATCACCTCGCGGTGGTGGTGGACGACGCGGCGCAGGGGATCACCGAAGTGGTGCGGGGGCAGGACCTTGCCGGCGCCGTGCCGCTGCACCGGCTCCTGCAGGCGCTGCTGGGCCTGCCGGTGCCGCTTTACCTGCATCACGGCCTGCTGGCCGGGGCGGGTGGGCGCAAGCTGGCCAAGAGTGAAGACGCCGCAGCGCTGGCAAGCTTGCGCGATGCGGGCGCGGACGG